>JANQOD010000189.1 GCA_028289745.1 Allomuricauda sp.
GCCCAAGTAAACGGATTTTCGGGTCTCAACTTAATTGCATTAATTTGTAGCAAAAGTTCGGCCGTTTTTGTAGCGCTGTGCTTGTCTAAAACCATTGCACAAATGTATAAAGTTTTTGTCAATGAATTTCCCTTGATATTGACAACCAAAAAGCCCCGCAATGCTAATGGAAGTCTCTTCGAAATGGATGCGGATTCGATTCTGAAAGCCATTGAATCGCTATCAAGGAAGAAATTAAAAGAGGCCTATATCTACGATCCCAGTGATACCATTTTGGAACATTTCAGTGCCAAAATACCCATGGTACTCGCCGCGGGCGGGGTGGTGAAAAACAAAAAGGGCAAGATTCTCTTTATATATCGAAACAATAAATGGGATTTGCCCAAAGGAAAACTTGATAAGGGCGAGTCTATCGAAAATGCTGCGATAAGGGAGGTTGAAGAAGAGACCGGGGTAAAAAATCTGGTCGTCGATAAATACCTGTACACTACCTATCATATCTTCAAGCACAATGGCAACTTTAGGTTGAAGCAGACCTACTGGTTCGCTATGTACACCGATTATGAAGGTAAGCTCAAAGCGGAAAAGGCCGAAGGCATTACCAAAGCAAAATGGAAAGGTCGAAAAAAAACAAAAAAAGCGCTCAAAAACTCTTACCAGAACATTAGGGAACTTTTTGAGAACGGTATCTAATCATTGCCCATAGACAAAAATTCGGAAGCCCTACTGTCTTTGGGCACCCTATAAACAGGATATCTCAAATGCGCCCTTTCATAATGGACAGAACGTTTATAAACCCAGTCTAGCTGGGCATACCAATCTTTGGCAAAGGAGGTGTCATTTGCCTTTTTCTTTAAAAAGAGGGTCCGTAGTTTTTCATCCTTTTTGAGCAATGCAAGGGCCAAATCTTCAAACACATAAGGCGAGAAACCTTCTTTTTTTTGCAAAATGGCATCAAAAAAATTCCAGTTGAAAAAAGAATCAGGGGCTTGGGGTTCTAAGGTCTCCAACAGATAACGTAACCCGGGTTGGTTGGTTGGCACAATGTGGTCTCCTTTGTTGAAAACTATTTTTTGCAAACTTGAACCTACCTTGGTACCGTAATGCGGGTAATGCCCCTCATAGGCATAGGTAAAGGTCTTATAGTCTTCGATCCGGTACGTTTCCACTTCCAAAACCGTATCCTTTTCCAATTCAAAATATTCGATTTGGTTCCAATCCAGCCGATCGATGATTTCTTTCCACGGTTTTTTGATGATGTATGCAAATGGAACCACAACGGTATCAGCGGGCACATAATAGTTTTGGTATTCGACCTTTTTGACAAAAGACCTATTGTGGTCATATTTCAGGCGATCCATTCCGGTGATTTCGCTTATCAGTGTATCTGCCTCATATCCTTTAAAATTCAATATCGAGGACTTTGTCGTATCGATTTGCCAGTTTAGATGGTAAAGCGCTACATCTTCAACTTTTGTTGCCTTCTCGTTTCGAAGTTTTTTGACTTCTTCATGATCGGCATCCACAATTTGCAGCATGCTTTTCATCAATTCATAGGTGCCTTTGACCCTTTTGTCATAGGGCTTCAGCATATGGGTCTCTACCATCATGCCAAGGGTATTCCAAAGAGAGGTGTAACCTGTCGAATATCGGGGAGTATCCAAAAATTGATTGAACCCCGATTCAGGTACTCTGTTAAAAACATTGACGTAGGGGGCAATGTCCCAATTTTTATCTGCCAATTCATTTTCAAGTCCGGGCACCAATACCTCATGTAGATAAGTACCCAAATCTCCACCCAATTTATTGTGCTGCGTGAACAGATGGGTCAGGGTATATTGATAATCTGCGCCATTGCTTACATGGTTGTCGATAAATACGTCAGGTTTGACCAAATGAAAGATCTCTGCAAAGGTCTTCGCATTTTTTGTGTCTACCTTGATAAAATCACGGTTGAGGTCATAATTGCGGGCATTTCCGCGAAAACCATAAGATTTTGGACCATTTTGGTTGGCCCTTGAGGTCGAATTTCGATTCAGTGCCCCGCCCACATTGTAAATGGGTATGGTAACCACCACCACATTTTCAGGGCCATCAATTTTGTTGATGGCCAAATCTCTGAACAAAAGCATTGTTGCGTCAATACCGTCGCTTTCACCAGGGTGAATGCCATTGTTTATGAGCATGGTAACTTTTTTCTGACCTATCTTTTGAAAGTTGAAATCGCTATCGACATTATAGGTTACCAAGTGCAGTGGATGGCCACTATCGGTCTCACCGATGTTCTGTACGTTGATTTCAGGAAAATCTTTTGCCAATTCGATGTAAAAATCAATGGTTTCTTGATAGGTGGCGGTTTCAAGGCTATCAGAAGTCTCGAAAGGGGTGATGTACTCGTGAACGGTATCTTCTGGCTTTTTCTGGCAGCCTATCAGCACAAAAACCACAAGAATGCTGAAATACTTCATCTTATACCTGTTTGACAAAGTATAAAAATAGGCAATAAAATGGCTATGAGGCCATGTCGATATGATCGATATCTTGTTCCTCTATCTTGAATACAGGCTTATTCTTGTAGTCTATGAAGTGATGGGTGGTCTGTTTGTAGCGCAACCATTTTTCGTAATCGGCGGGATCGATTGAAGAGGTTATGATGTTTATCCTGATTTTCTTTGAAACATCCAATTTCAAGAATTCTTCCAAAAACCCCCAACCATCCATTATGGGCATATTGATATCCAAGAAAATGACATCGGGCAATTTCTTGTTTGAATCCAATCGCCTTATGAAATCATCCAATGCCTCTCTTCCATTATTGAAAGTCGTGATGTCATCACATTCGACCACCATGCCCAACATTTTTGAAACACCAAAAACGGTTATGGGGTCATCATCAACGATATAAATGCTATCGATTTTCTTCATTTTTGAAATAAACATTAAAGGTCGTACCCTTGTTCAATTCACTACTTGCCTTTATACTGCCCCCCATGGCCTCTACCTGGTTTTTTGTAATGTACAGGCCAATTCCCCGAGAATCTTCGTTATTGTGAAAGGTTTTGTACATGCCAAAAAGTTTTTCACCATTTTTGGCCATATCGATGCCCATGCCGTTGTCTTCAATAGAGAAAATGGTAAAGCCACCTTTGTTAAACGCCTTAAAGCGTATGACAAGTTCCCTTTCTGGATGCCTATATTTCACCGCATTGGTAATGAGGTTCAATAAGATGCTCTCAAGGTAGGCCGGTACAGACCAAACAGAGAATGTATCGGCAATTTCATTCACGATCGTCACCCTGTGTTCATCCAACAAGGCCGAAAGGTTTTGTTGAATCTTTCTCAATTTTTTGTTCATGTTGAGTGATTTTCGCTCAACATTGACATTGGTATTGATACTGACCACCTCATTTAGATCTTCTAGGGTTCTCATAAGATTGTCAGAGGCATATGTCAACATATTTATGATCCGCTTTTTTTCTGTCTCGTCCTTTTCTTTTACCAGAAAATTCAAAAGCATTGAAAAATTTGCAGTATGCGACCTTAGGTTGTGCGATACGATATGGGCAAAGCTTATCAATTTTTTGTTCTGTATTGCAGTGACGTTGATGAGGTTTCTCAATTCATTTTCTTTTTCCTTCAATTGAGTGATGTCCATGCTGAGTCCAATCACGCCGTTGGCATTACCGTCCATATCCAAAAGAGGAATTTTTGAAGTAAGAAAAGTGGTTGAGGTACCATCTTTTTTTACACTTATGGTTTCTTTGCCAATAATTGGTGTCAGGGTTTTCATTACCTCGACGTCTTCGTCTCTTGAAATTCTGGCGATAGACTTGTCGTATAGCTCGAAATCATTTTTTCCGAGAAGCTCTTTTTTGTCCCTTACCCCCAAATACTCACATTCTGACTGGTTCACAAGAATTTTTCTTGATTCTTTGTCTTTTACATAGACGTTCATGGGCAGACTGTCAAGCAAAGTGTTGAGCAACTTTTGGTTTTCTTGGGTCTTTATCTCAGATTTAACTTGTTCATCAATGTCTTGAAAAGTACCGATAAGGCGTATGAGTTTGCCCTCTTTTGAAATGGCTTTTCCTGCTGACAAGATCCATTTCTCATTGTTCTTGGCCGTAACAATCTGTAATTTTTCACTAAAGGGTGTGCCATCTGCTATAGCTTTGTGCACCAACATCGAGATGGTATTTCTACTATGGCCCTGCTTATAAAAGTCGATACCGGTTTCAATGGAGGGCTCAAAGTCTTCAGACACCTCATGTATTTTTTTGGTCATTTGGCACCACCTCAACTTCTTGGTAATGAGATTGAACTCCCAGACGCCGACCTTGGCAATCTCTGATTGAGACTGCAATAGTGATTGTAAGCGTTCGATCTCAAGTTGGTCACCATACGATTCACTGATATCATTTACCTGCATGATGGTACCGATGATATTTTCATGTTCATCGTACCAAGGGAGATGCATCCATTCAAACCACTTTTCAAATCCATCGTTGTTGACAAAACTGGTCAGACCTTTTCTATGATATCCGAGAAGGCTATCGTTTAAGCTATCCAACCAATCTTCATCAGCATGTTCAAGAAGCTCGTAAATGTTCTTGCCAAACACATTCTTTTTCGTGAGGTCAAGGGCTTCTATCCAATTGTCAGAGGCATGAACAAGCTCTAAATCGGTATTCAGATAAGCTGTTGCACTGGGCAATTGTTTGATTAGATAGCTACGTGTAAAAGATTTTGTGTTTTTCAATTCCTAGGAATTTTCTTACTAATCTATAATTATATGGACTACGAGTGGTGTTTTATGTTGTGAATCGCCCTAAAATTGTGGTATTATTGGATTTTTGAGACTTTTTGTGTACAAAAATCTGTCAGAAAATGTAAGTTTTAAGAGTTGGGAAACCTAAAGTGTACGAAGAGTTTACCGCTTTGCCACTACTGTATGGGGTACCAATCCAGAATAATCGCCCCCGTTGCGTATTACATCGCGAACAATGGATGAACTGATATATGACTTCCCTGAAGAAGTAAGCAAGAAAACTGTTTCAATCTCTGAAAGCTTGCGGTTGGTATGGGCAATTGCCTTTTCAAATTCAAAGTCAGCTGGGTTTCGCAAACCCCGTAAAATAAAATCGGCTTCTACCTTTTTGCAAAAATCTACCGTAAGCCCTTCATAGGTCATCACTTTGATGGAAGATTCATCGGCAAATGCGTCTTCGATGAATTTTTTGCGTTCATCGAGAGCGAACATATATTTTTTGTCGGTATTGATCCCAATGGCAATAATGAGCTCATCGAATAGGGTGATGCCCCGCTTTATAATGTCGTAATGCCCTAGCGTTATCGGATCGAACGACCCTGGAAAAATGGCTCTTCTCATAAAACGTATCAGGTTTTTTTAAAGATACTGATAAATCATTGTTTCAAGACTTCCTCTATGGTGCTCCCAAAAAGTTCTGTCAGTGAGATACCGGCCTCATTCGCCTGTTTCGGCAATATACTCTCTTCAGTAAGACCGGGAGTGGTGTTGACCTCAAGTAAATAGGGTTCGTCATCGACATAGATGTATTCACTGCGCGATAATCCATTTAATTTCAATAATTCATACACCTTCTTGGCGATGGCCATGACCTTGAGTTCTTTCTGTTTTGATATTCTGGCCGGGGTGATTTCTTTTGATTTACCTTCATATTTGGCAGTAAAATCAAAGAAGTCGTTTTCACTAACGATTTCAGTAGTGGGCAGTACCGTGACTTGCCCATTGTAGGTTATGACCCCGACCGATACCTCAACGCCATCCAAGAAAGATTCGATAATGATTTCATCATCTTCTTCAAAAGCTTTTTTAATGGCTTCGTGCAAATCTTCCTTTTTATAGACCTTCGAGATGCCGTAGCTACTTCCTGCCTTATTTGCTTTCACAAAACAGGGTAGGCCCACTTTTTTGACAATGGCATCTTCGTCGACGATATCGCCCAGATCGAGCAAGTACGAAGCAGCGCATTTGATACCGTGCGGTTTCAAGGTGCTCAAAAGGTCACGTTTGTTGAAGGTCAATGCGGCTTGGTAGTGATTGCACGATGTTTGTGGAATGCCCAACAGTTCAAAATAGGCCTGCATTAAACCATCTTCTCCCGGGGTGCCGTGAATGGCATTGAAGACACAATCGAAATGTATTTTTTTGCCTGCGGGGCATATGCTGAAATCTGACTTATCGACCGGGTGTTCGTTTTCTGCCTCATCGAGAAAGACCCATTTATCTTTGGCTATGATGATACGAAAAGTATTGTATTTTTCCGTATCAAGATGTTTGAACACCACATTTCCGCTTTTTATCGAAATGTCATATTCGCTCGAATAGCCACCCATAATGATAGCGATGTTCTTTTTTTTCATTCCCCAAATATCACACGGACAAAGTAAAGAAAAAAGCACTGTTTTTCTATATTTGTTCGAACAATACCGAAGTGATGAGGCATTTTTTTGAGTTTTTGCGAAGCCGTATTTTTCTGGTTCAGATAGGGTTGGCGTTGGTAGTCTTGGTCGTGCTTTGCTTCTTGGTGCTTGGTTGGCTCAAGAGCACGACCCATCATGGCGAATTCGTTGAGGTGCCCGATTTCTCAAAAATGTCGGTAATGGAGATGCGCAAGGTCGCCGAAGAGGCCGGGCTTCGCTATGAAGTGCTCGATTCTACAAATTATGATCCAGAATACCCTCGGTTTTCCATTTTGGAACAAGACCCGCCGGCGGGCAACAAGGTAAAGGTGAACCGTAAGATTTACTTCACGGTCAATCCTTCTGGATACAAGAAAGTTACAATACCCAATGTAATTCAGGTGACCCAACGTAACGCGAGGTCAATGCTAAGGGCCGTGGGTCTTGATGTACAGCGCGTGACCTATATCGATGAACTGGGTAAAGACATGGTGTACAATATGAAGCACAAGGGCAAATATGTGAAACCGGGTGACAAGCTTCCCAAGACATCAAAAATTGAACTGATATGTGGCAATGGCAACATACCTGAAAGTGCCCGTATTCAGGCTGAATCTAATGAATAATGGATTCAGGAAACGAAGAGACCACCCAAGAAGAGCTTTTTGAACACTACAAGTTCATGGCGGCCAAAGGCCAAGAACCGTTACGGGTCGATAAGTTTTTGATGAATTTTATTGAAAATGCCACTAGAAACAAAATTCAACAGGCCGCAAAGCAGGGCCAAATATGGGTAAACGGCGCAACGGTCAAGCAAAACTATAAAGTAAAGTCGGGCGATGAGGTCAAGGTGATGTTCGAGCATCCGCCCTATGAGTTTTTGTTGACCGCAGAAGACATTCCACTTGATATTGTTTATGAAGATGATGTTTTGTTGGTGGTCAATAAACCGGCGGGCATGGTAGTGCATCCTGGGCACGGCAACTATTCGGGTACTTTGATCAATGCCCTCGTGCACCATTTTGAAAACCTGCCAAAGAATAGCAATGACCGTCCGGGATTGGTGCACCGTATTGATAAAGACACTTCTGGGCTATTGGTAATTGCGAAGACCGAGACAGCGATGACCCATCTTGCGAATCAGTTTTTCGAAAAGACCAGTGAAAGAGAATATGTGGCACTTGTTTGGGGAAATGTCGAAGAAGATAGGGGCACCATTGAGGGCCCTATCGGTCGTAATCCGAAAAATCGTTTACAGATGATGGTCTTTCCTGAAAATGAACACGGCAAAGAGGCCGTTACGCATTATAAAGTACTTGAACGTCTTGGTTATGTGACATTGATTTCATGTAAATTGGAAACTGGCCGTACCCATCAGATCCGAGTACATATGAAGCATATCGGGCATACCCTTTTCAACGATGAACGCTATGGCGGAAACAAAATCTTAAAGGGCACAACGTTTACCAAGTACAAACAGTTCGTTGAGAATGCTTTTAAGATATTGCCAAGGCAAGCATTACATGCCAAAACATTAGGATTTCAACATCCCGAAACAGGAAAATTTCTTCGCTTTGATTCAGAATTGCCAGAAGACATGGCAGCTTGTATCGAAAAGTGGCGCAATTATGCCAAGCATAGCGCTTGAATCAATTTTTTTGATGTTTATATTGAAAACACTTTTGAGCTCTGCTCGGCAAAAAAGATTATCATCACTATTTTTGAAAAAAATTGAGCACCCATGAAAATTGTCATCTCTCCGGCAAAATCACTGGATTTTGAAACGCAATTGCCCACCTTAAGATATACCCAGCCCCATTTTTTGGAACAGTCAGAAAAGTTGAACAAGATATTGGCCAAAAAGAAACCGAGGGCACTTTCAAAATTGATGTCGATTTCTGATAATTTGGCAGCGTTGAACTGGCAGCGCAACCAAGACTTTTCACTACCCTTTACCCCCGAGAATGCACGACCTGCCATGTATGCATTTAACGGTGACGTGTATCAAGGGTTGGACGCCTTCACCATTTCTGAAGAACAATTAGATAGATTACAAGACACATTGCGAATCTTGTCAGGACTGTATGGTATGCTCAAGCCCCTCGATTTGATTCAACCCTATCGTCTCGAAATGGGCACCCAGCTAAAAGTAGGCAGAAAAAAGAACCTTTATGAATTCTGGCAAGAGCAATTGACCGACCATCTTAATGAAGCACTCGAAGACGATGAACTCTTCATCAATCTGGCCAGTAACGAATATTTCGGGGCCATCGATGAGAAAAAGTTGAAAGTGCCCGTTATCACGCCCATTTTTAAGGATTGGAAAAATGACAAGTTGAAAGTCATCAGTTTTTTCGCCAAAAAGGCAAGGGGTTCTATGGTACGGTATGTGCTCGATACCGGTGCTGAGACCTTGGAAGATCTGAAAGGATTCGATTATGATGACTATGTTTTTAGCAAAGAACACACCCTTAAAGAGCACCAACCCGTTTTTATCAGATAGAATATTTTCAGCGTTTCAGCGTTCTGTTTAGAAACAGCTTTGATGAAGAAAATCATTTTGGCGGTATGCTTGGTAGGCCTTGTTGCCCTATTGGCTTGTGAAGACCGTGATGACAACCTTGCAGGTGCAAATGTGCGGATCCAAAACAATAGCGAGTTGAACTTTTCCCTTGTTCAGGTACGCAATGATAGTATGGTGTATGAAAACATACCTTCAGGAAGCTTTTCTGGGTATTTGGAATATGAAGTGGCCTATCGCCAAGACGTTCTTACCATTGAAACCGACTCAATGCAGTTGAATTTTGTACCTGATTCATTATCAGAGCCCTTGCCCTTAGGGTTGTACACCTATCAAATCGATGTTACTGACGATGGTGATGTAGAACTCACGTTCAAGGTAGATTAACCTTTTTTTGCCTTATCTACCGCAACTTTTTCTTCGACCGAAGTACGTTTTTTTATTTTTTTCTTCCGTCTGGCACCATACGATTTATTGGCGATTTTTCCCCTTCTTGTTTTGATGTCTCCTTTTCCCATGAAAATTGTTTTTATCGTTCCCATTCCCGATGATCGTCGGGAGATAGGAATCCCAAGACTTATTTTCCCTTAAAATAAGAAAATCAAAGAGCTGTTCAAAATTTGGGTTTGGCTACCTTTGGTACATGTTTTTGCATCGACATCCGTATCCCCCTTTTCTTTTTGGGGGAGTGGAAAAACTTATTGTGGGCACTTTGCCGCCCCCTCGGTTTTCAACAGGTGATTTGAAGGAAGGTGATGTCGATTTCAGTTACGGTAGCCGAGATGGACAACTTTGGGCGATTCTTGACCGTATTTTTGATCTAAAACTCAAATTTGAAACCACTTCAGAAGCCGTGCGACAAAGAAAGCGTTTCCTGAAGTCTAAAAAAATAGGCATTTGTGATATTGTTGAAAGTGCCGAACGCGAAAAAATTGATGCTTCAGATTTGGGCATGCGACAAGTGATATTGCGTGATATGTTCGGCTATTTGTATAAGTTTCCTACGGTTCACACCTTGTTGTTCACCGGCGGAAACAGTAAGAACGGTCCGGAGTATTTTTTCAGAAAGTTGTGCCGTGAACATTCGGTATTTTTAGAAGTGGTCGATGATGAGGTGCCGCGTATCCATGAATTTGAGCATCCTAAAACAAAAAAAACAATCAGAACGGTCTCGTTGACCGCTCCTTCAGGTTCGGCCAACAGGGCAGTGGGCAGCATTGCCTCCTACAAAATGATGAAAAAAGAGCGTCCTGATTTCAACACGGTCGATTTCAGGGTCTGGCAATACCGCGATTTCTTCTGAAAACGCACCGAGCTGTTAGTTTTGCGCACTCCAAACTTTATATTGTGATGTGCATAAAATAAATGCAATCATTTGTGTTTTATGACGATCTTTGACCTTGGCAAAAAAGAATACGCAAAACTCAAAAGCCTCGATTTCGATGAGCAACATGAACACGTCAGAGCGTTTAGATGAATTCAAAAAATCGGTCACCAATATATTCAAGATATACAATAGCCTTTTTTTGAGCATTCCGTATACCGATTTGGAGAATGTGGGTATGTTGGTACCCTTGCTTTTCGATCAATGTGATAAAGGGCTCAAAGCAGGTAAAGACCCACAAGAGATTTTAGAGAACTTTTTTGTGGGTTTTGCCGAGATACCCGATGAGCGGGCACGTATCGATTTTATGTTCAGGATCATACAATATGTTGAACGTCAAGTGGTGCTCTATGACAGTGTTGAAGATGTGGCGTTTCCTAAACTGCAGAAGTATTCTGAATCATTGCCCATCAAAGACTATTTTGAGCTGGTCGATGAACACAAGAATTGGGACAAGATTGCCAAAAAATTGGCCACTTTCAGTGCACGTATTGTACTGACGGCCCACCCAACCCAATTTTATACACCTGCGGTACTCGATATCATCAACGAGCTTCGAAGCCTCATCGATGAAAACCGTATCGATGATATCGATATGACATTGCAGCAATTGGGACTCACCTCATTGGTCAATTCAAAGAAACCCACTCCG
>JANQOD010000194.1 GCA_028289745.1 Allomuricauda sp.
CCGCGTGGTTGCAAGAACAACGGTACTTGCGGCACAGATGGTTGTAACAAGCTTACGGTTTTCGATTGGCTTTCGAATATGTCGCTTCCCAATGGTCAAGAGCCGTTTGACTGTGTAGAGGTTCGCTTTAAAAATAGCAGAAAAGAATTCTTCAGAAACGTCGATGATCTTTCTTTATCAATAGGTGATGTTGTGGCCACCCAAGCAAAGTCTGGCCATGATGTTGGCATCGTGACCTTGACCGGCGAGTTGGTGAAAGTACAGATGAAACGCAAAAAAGTGGCTTGGGACGATAAGGCACTTCCCAAAATCTATAGAAAGGCGGCACAGCGCGATATCGATATATGGCAAAAGTGCCGGAGCAAAGAAGAAGAAATCAAAAAACGCTCTCGTGAAATTGCGATTTCACTCAACCTACAAATGAAATTGAGCGATGTCGAATTTCAGGGCGATGGATCAAAGGCCACTTTCTACTACACGGCCGAAGAACGGGTCGATTTCAGGCAGCTGATAAAAGATATGGCCCGTGCTTTTGGTATCCGTATTGAGATGCGGCAGATAGGGTATCGTCAAGAGGCACAACGACTGGGAGGCATCGGTTCATGTGGCAGGGAACTTTGTTGCTCGACCTGGTTGACCGATTTCAGGTCGGTGAACACGGCCTCTGCCCGGTATCAGCAACTGGCCTTGAACCCCCAAAAACTGGCCGGGCAATGCGGCAAATTGAAATGCTGTCTGAACTATGAGCTCGATATGTACCTAGAGGCCTTAAAAGACTTTCCTTCCCCTGATAGCAAGCTACAGACCCAGAAGGGCATATCTTTTTGCCAAAAGGTCGATATCTTCAAAGAAACCCTTTGGTTCTCTTACAAAAACGAACCTGCCAACTGGCATGCGCTCAACAAACAGCAAGTGCAGGAAATCTTGCAATTGAACGCCAAGGGCAAAAAAATTGCCAGTCTAGAAGAATATGCGGCCGATAACATCAAAGAAGAAAGGCTCACGTTCGAGAATGTGGTGGGCCAGGACAGTCTGACACGCTTTGACAAACCCTCGCGAAGAAAAAGGGGCAAAAACAAGAAAAGGCGAAACAAGAAGAGAAAGACTACTTCAAATGCTTAAGAAATTTCTTTGTACAATAGTGGTTTCATTGCTGTTTTCGTGCAATAGCGATTTGATGTATTCAGATTTTAAATCAACGGCCAATGGAAAATGGCAGGCCAATGATACCATTGCATTTCAATTTAACGGGTTGGATACTTTACAGCGCCATAATATGTTCATCAACATTAGGAACAATGATGAATTTCCGTTCAGCAACCTTTTTTTGATAGCCGAATTGGAGTTGCCACAAGGGCAAACGACAAGGGATACTTTGGAATTTGAAATGGCAAGACCTGACGGGGAGTGGTTGGGCACCGGCCAGGGCAGTATAAAAGAAAACAAACTTTGGTACAAAGAAAACATCGTTTTTCGCGATACGGGCGTATATAAAGTTAGGGTAATGCATGCCATGAGAAAAAATGGTGACGTAGAAGGCATAAAAGCTTTAATGGGCATAACCGACGTCGGGCTCACAATTGAAAAAAGTAAAGAGTAAAAATGGCAAAAACGGTCAAGAAACAAAAAAAAGGGTTTTTCAGGTACATTAAGTGGTTTTGGATTTTATTCGCCTCTGGTATTTTGCTGTTTGCCTTTATGTTTTTATTGGCTGGTTGGGGCGCCTTGGGCGAGATGCCCACATTCGAAAGACTCGAAAATCCACAAACAAATTTAGCGACCGAGATACTTTCCTCTGATGGGCAGACTTTGGGGAAGTTTTATTTAGATGACAACCGCACCCCCGTTTCATATGATAACCTGCCCGAACATTTGGTAAATGCATTGGTCGCCACAGAGGATGCCCGTTATTATGACCACGCTGGCATTGATGCCCGGGGCACGCTTAGGGCAGTGGTCTTTTTGGGCAAAAAAGGGGGCGCGAGTACCATATCACAACAGCTTTCAAGACAATTGTTCGTTGGGGTCAGATCAAAAAATCTGTTTCAGGCCATCAAGCAGAAAGTAAAAGAATGGGTCATTGCCACCCGCCTTGAGCGCAACTATACCAAAGAAGAGATCATTGCCATGTACCTGAACATTTATGATTTTGGGCATGCTGCCGATGGTATTCGATCTGCCGCAAGAATTTATTTCGGAAAAGAACCCTCAGAACTCAGAATTCAAGAATCGGCCGTTTTGGTGGGCATGTTAAAAAACTCTTCACTATACAATCCTATTCGAAGAGAAGAATTGGTAAGGAACAGAAGAAATACGGTACTGGGGCAAATGGCCAAATATGGCTATATCACAGAAAAGGAAAAAGACTCCCTTCAGAAAATGGAGATGGACATCAACTTCAATCCAGAATCGCACCGTGAGGGTCTGGCCACCTATTTTAGAATGTATATGCAACGTTGGTTGAACAGATGGGTAAAGAATAACCCAAAACCTGACGGGGAAAAATACAATATCTTTTTAGATGGCCTAAAAGTCTTCACGACCATAGACTCGCGAATGCAGAAAAATGCCGAAGAGGCGGTCGAGGCCCATATGAAACGATTGCAGGCCGAGTTCTTTGTACAGAATGCCCCAGAGCGCAACCCCACCACACCTTTTTTAGAATTGAGTTCAGGCGCCATAGATACCATACTGCGGCGGGCCATGAAAAACTCAGATCGTTGGCGGGCCATGAAACGACAGGGAAAATCTGAAAGTGAGATAAGGGCTTCCTTTACAGAAAAAACCGAAATGACCGTTTTTGATTGGAGCAGCGATTCCTACGAAAAAGACACCATAATGACCCCGATGGATTCCATTCGGTATTATAAGACTTTTCTACGAACGGCCATGATGTCGATGGAGCCCCAGACCGGACACGTAAAAGCTTGGGTCGGAGGCGTTGATTACAAGCATTTTCAATATGACAACGTGATCCAAGGGGCCAGACAGGCTGGATCTACGTTCAAACCCTTTGTATATGCTGCGGCCATTGACCAGTTAAGGTATTCGCCATGCGATTCGTTACCAGACAGTCAATATTGTATCGAACCCTTGAAATATGGCAATCCAGAGGCTTGGTGTCCCAAAAACTCAAATGGCAAATATTCGGGCGAGATGAAGACCTTGAAGAATGCGCTCGCAAATTCAGTGAATACCATCACGGCCCAACTCATAGACAAGGTAGGACCAGGGTCAGTGGTCAGCATTGCCGAGGGCATGGGACTGACAAGAGAGATACCCGAAGTGCCTTCGATTGCTTTGGGCACCCATGATTTCAATGTTTTTGAAATGGTCGGGGCCTACGGCACCTTTGCCAATCAAGGGGTATATGTCAAACCTGTTACGGTTACACGAATTGAAGACAAAAACGGCACGGTACTCTATGAATATGTGCCCGAGACCAAAGACGTACTTAGTAAAGATGTGGCATATGCAATGGTCAATCTAATGGAAGGGGTCACAGAATACGGCTCTGGCGGTAGATTACGCCATACTTTTGCAAAAGATCAAACAGTATATAAAGAGATTATCACAGGCTATCCCTACGAATTGACCAACCCGATCGCAGGAAAAACAGGGACCACACAAAACCAGAGCGATGGGTGGTTTATGGGCATGGTGCCCAACTTGGTGACCGGCGTATGGGTGGGGGGCGAAGAAAGGTCAACACATTTCAAGAGCCTTGTTTACGGACAGGGAGCTTCGATGGCACTGCCCATTTGGGCATTGTACATGAAAAAGAACTACGAAGATGAAGATTTGGGTGTCTCAAAAGAGGCCTTTGAAGAACCCGAAGAATTATCGATCAATGTTGACTGCACCAAAATTTTGGAAGAGATCAAAGAAGAGATCGATACCGAAGACGACCTCGAAGATCTTGATTTTTAGAAGTCCTTTCTCCTTAAATTAGCTATAAATCGTAAGACTTTTTTCAATTAATATTGTACTTTTCGATAGACAAGAAAACCTGTTGAAAAGATGATCAAGAAAACTGTCGAAAATGTCATCACGGCACTTGATGGAGTTCAAGATGGAATGACATT
>JANQOD010000208.1 GCA_028289745.1 Allomuricauda sp.
CCGTTCAAGCCCTGACCGCTGACCCAGATGTTGAACTGGTGGCCATGGCCGATGCTTTTCAAGATAGGTTAGAAAGCAGTCTCGCCGCCATTCAAGAACATTTCGATGGTCAACGCACGGTCAAAGTGAAGGAAAAAAACCGTTTTACGGGTTTCGATGCCTACAAAAAAGCCATTGACGAAGCCGATGTGGTCATTTTGGCGACACCCCCTGGTTTCAGGCCCCTACATTTTGAATACGCCATCGCCAATGACAAACATGTGTTCATGGAAAAACCAGTGGCAACAGATCCCGTCGGGGTCAGAAGAATTTTGGCCTCAGCCAAAATCGCAAAGGAAAAACAGCTCAACGTGGTGGTCGGCCTTCAACGCCATTATGAAAACAAATACTTGAAACTATATGATGAAGTACAAAAGGGAACCCTGGGCAACATTGTTTCAGGGCAAGTGTACTGGAATAGCCAGGGGGTATGGGTACGCCCAAGAACCCCAGAACAGACCGAAATGGAATACCAGATGCGAAATTGGTACTATTTCAACTGGCTCTGCGGCGATCATATTTTAGAGCAGCACATACACAATATCGATGTGGCCAATTGGTTCTTGGGTGAATATCCCGTGTCTGCACAAGGCATGGGAGGTCGTGAAATGCGCACAGGCAAAGACCATGGCGAGATTTTTGATCACCATTTTGTGGAATTCACCTACCCGTCAGGTGCAGTGATCTCCAGTCAATGTCGGCACCAAAAAGGCTGTATGAACAGGGTTGACGAGGCCTTTCAGGGCACCGCCGGAAGATTGGTCACCAGTCAAGGCTCCATAACCGACCTAAACGGCAATGAACTCTTCAACCACCATACCAATATCGGCGACAAAAAAGATCCGAACCCCTATCAAGTGGAGCACGACCGTCTATTTGCGGCCATCAGAAACAAAGAAGAGGTATTGGCCGATGCCGAGAACGGCGCCAAGGCCACCCTATCTGCCATCATGGGGCGCATGGCCACCTATTCGGGCGATGTCATCACCTGGGAGCAAGCCCTAAACTCTACAATGAAATTAGTCGAGGATAATTTGGATTGGAACTCGACGCCACCCACGCAACCTGACGCAAATGGCCATTACCCAATTCCGAAACCCGGTGTAACCTCTTATGCCTAAATCCACAAAAATGAAGCGAAGAAAATTCATGCTTAAATCGGCCTTGACCACTGCAGGTCTTGGGCTCGCACCCCATCTCATGGCCCAAAAAGCGAAACCCCATGCCCTTGCACAGCCCTTCAACCTTAACTATGCGCCCCATTTCGGAATGTTCAAGAATATGGCCGGTGAAGATCCCAATGACCAGCTCAATTTCATGGCCGACCAAGGTTTTAAGGCCTTTGAAGACAATGGCATGAAAGGTAGAGACAGAGCACTACAAGAAAAAATCGCCAACACCATGACCGATCGGGGCATGGCCATGGGAGTTTTTGTGGCCCATAACATCTCTTGGAAAAAACCCAATCTAGCCAATGGTGATGTTGCCCTCAGAAAAAAATTTCTTTCTGAAATCGAAGAATCGGTTGAGGTGGCCAAAAGGGTCAATGCCACATGGATGACCGTGGTGCCGGGGCACACAGACCCAAGACAGAACATAAGTTACCAGACCGCACATGTGGTCGAAAGCCTTAAAAGGGCATCCGATATTTTAGAGCCACATGGTTTGGTCATGGTCTTGGAACCGTTGAATTTTAGGAATCACCCCGGACTGTTTTTGACCGAAAGTCCGCAAGCCTATGAAATTTGCAAGGCCGTAGATTCGCCAGCTTGCAAAATCTTGTTCGATATTTATCACCAACAGATCCAAGAAGGAAACCTGATTCCCAATATTGAGGCCTGTTGGGATGAAATTGCCTACTTTCAAATAGGTGACAATCCAGGACGTAACGAGCCTACCACAGGTGAGATCAATTACAAAAATGTCTTTAAACACATTCACCAAAAAGGGTTCAAAGGTATACTGGGCATGGAGCACGGCAACTCACAGCCCAATGAAAAAGGAGAAAAAGCGGTCATTGAAGCCTATCGAATCGTTGATGATTTCCTTTAAGGCCAGTGATTTTTTTGACATTTTTTTAACCGCCCATTTTTCTGCCAAATTGTCATAGTTGAATAAGATACCCTATCTTTGCAAGCTGATAATCTATGATGATGGATTTCTATAAAGGAGGTGAGAAAACAATGGATGAAAGTGTTCAGGGCACTACCTTGGCATTGGAAGAAAATAAACAGAATGACCGTAAGCTCTATATCGAGAGTTACGGCTGCCAAATGAATTTTTCAGACAGTGAGATCGTAGCCTCTATTCTTGCCAAGGAAGGGTTCAATACCACCCAAGAATTGGCCGAGGCCGATTTGGTGCTTGTAAACACCTGTTCGATTCGCGAGAAGGCCGAGCAGACCGTTCGCAAGCGGTTAGAGAAGTTCAATGCCGTAAAAAAGGTAAACCCCAAAATGAAAGTCGGGGTACTTGGCTGCATGGCCGAACGATTGAAGAGCAAGTTTTTAGAAGAAGAAAAGATTGTTGACATGGTCGTTGGGCCCGATGCCTATAAAGACTTGCCCAATTTGGTTCAGGAAGTCGATGGGGGCCGCAATGCCGTGAACGTTATCTTATCAAAAGAAGAAACCTACGGTGATATTGCACCGGTGCGGTTGAACTCGAACGGAGTTACGGCTTTTGTATCCATTACACGTGGCTGTGACAATATGTGTACGTTCTGTGTAGTGCCCTTTACCCGTGGTCGTGAGCGTAGTCGTGATCCACGATCCATCATAGAAGAGGTAAACGACCTTTGGAAAAAGGGCTTTAAGGAAATAACCCTTCTCGGTCAAAATGTGGATAGTTACCTATGGTATGGCGGTGGCCTAAAAAAAGATTTTGCCAAAGCCACGGAGATGCAAAAGGCGACATCGGTGAATTTTGCCAAACTGTTAGAACTGGTGGCACTCGCCCAGCCCAAGATGCGAATTCGGTTTTCTACCTCGAATCCGCAAGACATGACATTGGATGTCATTGAGACCATGGCCAAATATGAGAACATCTGCAACTATATTCATTTACCCGTACAAAGTGGCAGCAATCGCATTTTAAAGGCGATGAACCGTCTGCATACCCGCGAAGAATATTTTGAACTTATTGACAATATTCGCAGCATCATTCCCGATTGTGCGATCAGCCAAGATATGATCGCCGGCTTTCCGACAGAAACGGAAGAAGACCATCAAGACACCTTATCATTGATGGAGTATGTGAAATATGACTTTGGGTTCATGTTTGCCTATTCTGAGCGCCCTGGCACCATGGCTGCAAGAAAGATGGAAGACGACATTTCCGCTGAAACCAAAAAAAGACGTTTACGTGAAATCATTGACCTGCAACAAAAACATGGTCTTTACCGTACCCAACAACATATCGGAAAAATCGAGGAAGTACTGATCGAGGGCACCTCAAAAAAATCAGATGCCCATTGGATGGGGCGAAATTCGCAGAACACCGTAGTGGTCTTTCCGAAAGAAAACTATGAGGTGGGTGATTTTGTAAATGTAAAAATCAACAGTTGCACCTCGGCCACCTTAATTGGTGAAGCTATTGGATTAAGTGAAAATAACTAGTAAGCAACCTTAGGGCATTCGTAAGGAAATGACATTGAAATATCGTCTATCGGGCAGACCGTCATTTCGAACGAATGTGGGAGATTTGGATTTCCCGGTCGCAAGGCTCCTTTGAGTTGCTATTTTGAACAAAGAATTTGGAAAACGTACAAGCCATAAAACAACGGTTCGAGCTCATCGGCAACGATGTGAAACTGAACCGCGCCTT
>JANQOD010000028.1 GCA_028289745.1 Allomuricauda sp.
GAATCGTACGATTGGTTTATTTGGGCCATCTTGGCGTGGGCCTTTTTGTTTTTGATCCATGCATTCAATGTGTTCGTGACCCAAAAATTTATGGGAAAAGAATGGGAGCGCCTACAACGAGAAAAACTGGTCGCTAAGCAAAAACAGCGTATTTCAGAACTTCAAAAAGAAATCGAGACCGATTTTCCCATGTCGGGCATCAATAAAAAAAAAGAGCAGTGAGGTCATTGGGCGAAGTCGAAATGAGCAAACTCATCATTATTGCTGCCGCAGGCGAAAACAACGCTTTGGGCATCAACAACGATCTGCCCTGGCACTTGCCCGATGATTTCAAGCGGTTCAAACAACTGACCTCTGGCCATAAGATCATTATGGGTCGAAAAACATTGGAAAGTTTCCCCAGACCACTGCCGAACCGAGAACATATCGTAGTCACCAGCCAGAAAAATTACCGTCCAAAATTCGAATGCAGGGTGGTGCATTCATTAGAGGGGGCCATTGCCCTGACAAAAGAAGATGAACGATCCTTTATCATTGGCGGTGGCGAAATCTACAGACAATCGATGGCTTTTGCCACCCATATCGAGCTTACCCGTATCCACGCCGATTTTGAGGCAGATACTTTTTTTCCTAAAGTCGATTTAAATGTTTGGCAGTTGATTAAGGAAGAGCATCATCCGAAAGATAAAAGGCACCAATACGATTTTACGTACCTCACCTATGTCAAAAAATCATGATCATCCTTTAATGATTGCCCCATAAAAGGTGTATTTCTAGAATAACCAGAAAAAGCTTCTTTGCAAGAGAAATAGTGTATTGGCCATATTCTCAAGTAAAATGGCCCATTGGTCAAATCCAAAGTGGATTAGGATATTTTTTAATATCTTAGATACAGCAAAACACCTTGAAATTCAGATAGATACCATGAAAAGGGGGTTAATCGTCATGGTGGCTTTTACACTTTGTGGGTGGTCTTGTGTACAAAAGCGGAATACCAGCATTACCGAAGCTGATATTAAGAAGTACCTAGACACTACCATAAAAGTCTATGAACCCTATGCAGTACTTAAATTGCCAATACAAAAAGGAACGAAAGTCTGGAATCCTGGTGTATTGGAGCCTGGACCGGGCGGAAGGATTTTTGTAGCCAATATGACCGGCGAAATCTATAGTCTTTTGGATACTGATGGAGATGGGATTGAAGATATGGCCATGGAGTTCTGCGATGTCAAGAAGGACGGATTTCGCACGCCAACGGGCTTGGTGTTCAAGGATTGGGACCTCTATGTAGGACTGCCTCAACAAATACGTGTCTATCGAGACCTAGATCGTGACTTTGTGGCCGATACCAGCTTTGTATATTTTGACCAGATTCCTTTTAGTGATCATCCATACGAGTATACTTCCGGCTTGCGATTTGATCCGCAGGGTTGGATGTATATTTCCCTCACGACTGATTCATGGAATGCAGGCGCTAGCCCTGACCCAAATAAATACAGGGGTGCAATTCTGAAGATATCGCCTGATGGAAAAAAAGTCAGCACCGTTGCGACCGGAATTCGTTCTGTACACGGTATGTCATTTGATGGTAACGGGCAGCTTTTTTTTGCCGACAATCAAGGTGGACAAAACCCTGTGGAAGAACTACATCTACTGCAAGAAGGATATTTTTATGGCCACAATACCACCAAATACGGTGACGTGGAAGCAATACCCCCGATTACGGTCTTTCGTTCGGAAGTCGCACCCGCAGAAATGGAATTCCAGTTAGTGAACGGACAGGAATACTTGTACGCATCACTATATGGGCCCGGTGAATATTGGGAAAGGGGTGCTGTTGTCAGAATTCATATCACAGCCGAAAAAGACAGCCTGTATGCCACTGAAGAGTTACTTGCTGATTTACCCAAAGCCACCGGTCTGGCATTTGCGAACAATGGCGACCTGTATGTCTCCAGAATGGGCCGGACAGACTATTGGTACTTCGCCACAGAGGCGCCCGATGGGGCAATTTATCGGTTGATCAAGGCCCCTTGGGTTGAACCCGAAAGCAGACCATCTGAGATAGATCTTACGCCGTCACCAGAAGGTAGCAATATACAAAAGGGTAAATTCTTGTTCGCCAGTTTGGCTTGCGCCTCCTGTCACGGTATAGACGGGAAAACAGAATTGCTTGGCCCCAATCTTCGCAATATTGGTGAGGTGTACAACCGGAAAGAATTGCTTGACGAGATTATAAACCCCTCTAAACGTATGAAGCCCGGTACTTTCCCCACACGGATTTCCACAGTGGACGACGAAGTATTTCTCGGACGTGTTGTTACCCAAGACGAAGAGGCCGTTCATTTGATGCTTATTGGCAATACGGTCAAAAAAATACCTATTGAAGATATCGCATCAAGCACACCGGTAACCGAGTCCATGATGTACGAAGGTTTGCTGAACGGATTGAACGATGCAGAAATAAACGCCCTACTTGATTACCTAATCTCTCTCAGACAATAAAAAATGACCGTGTATCCTTAAAAATCCAAATAGGAAATCTCTGTTTCCCCACCGTCGATAAATTGATTTAAAATATGTAAATCTCTGTTCGTAAAAAACAAGTGCCTGATGCTTTGCTTGGCATTCGTATTTAACAGGATCTTTTTAGATAAGACCTTTTTGGTCTGTCGGGCAACGGCCTCACCAGAATCGATGATCTTAATATGTGGAGGCAATATTTTTTTCAAGGAGGGAATCAGGTAAGGATAGTGTGTACAACCCAAGACCAAACAATCGATTCCTTCCTTTACCATCGGATCTATATAGCTTTCAAGAAGCTCTTTGGTCTCTTCAGAGGCGAGTTTGCCCGCTTCGATCAACTCGACCAGTCCCTTTCCTTCTTTTTCCAATACCGTTATACCCGAGGCGTGCAGCTTTGCCGTATTGTTGAAAAGATTGCTGGCCAAGGTACCTTTGGTGGCCAATACCCCCACTTTTTTCGTCTTGGTCTGCAGGGCAGCCGGTTTAATGGCCGGTTCTATACCGATAAATGGCACTGAATAGTGCTCCCGTAGATGCTCAATGGCATTGGTCGTCGCAGTGTTACAGGCCACCACTATAAGTTTACAATCTTTTTTGAGCAAAAGTTCTACATTGCTGATACTGCGCTCAAGAATCTTCTCTTTTCTTTTTTCACCATAGGGCGCATTTTTGCTGTCGGCCAAGTAAATGGTGTGCTCATTGGGCAGCAACTGCGTGATTTCCTTCCAAATGGAGGTACCGCCAACCCCAGAATCAAAAATACCAATTGGTGAATCCATATTTCAACAAAAAAACCGCTCTCCTAAAAGGTAAAGAGAACGGTTCCAATATCCTTATCAAAATGATTTTAGAAGCCCAATTCTTGCTTGACCTCGGGCAATAAGTCTTTTCCTTTTGCTACAATAAGGCCCAACCCTGGGCTGGCATCGATAACATAATCATGGCCTTGGGCCGCCGCCACTTTTTCAATGGCCTTCATTGCTTTTTCAGATATGGGGGCAAAAAGTTCTTGCTGCTTTTTTTGCATTTCTTGCAATGCCGCCTGACGCGCTTCTTGAATGTTTCTTTCATGACCTTGAAGTTCAAGGGCCCGTTTTTCATTTTCTTCCCGCGTTTTTGAGGCAGACTCATTTTGATATAATGTAGCCTTATTCTGAAATTCTTTGAAAGATTCCTCAATATCAGCCGTGTAGGTTTCCTCTAACTTCTTCAGTTCAGCTTGGGCCGCTTTCATTTCTGGCATTTCAGACAACAACTGCTGCACATTGATATGGGCGACTTTACTTTGTGCATTTACAAAACCCGTAGCTGCTACAAACAATACCAGTGCTACGGCGATCTTCTTTACATTTTTCATGATTCTAAGTTACTATTAATTGAGTATTTTATTTTTAATTCAGTTTTTGCTTTTATTTTTGATTCGTAGAATCTTTCTGTTGTTCTTGAGCCTTTTTGCGTTCTTCCAGTTTTGCCTTACGTCTGGCTTCTCGTTCTTCCAATAATTTCTGTCTTCTTTCTTCGTATGCTTTTTTCCGTTCTTCCCTCAATCGCAATGCCTCTGCCCTTCTATCTTCTGCTGCCTTTTTCTTGGCATCTTTTGCTGCATCGGACTTTTCTTGGCGCTCTTTTAAGGCTTCACTGATCTCTTTGTCAGCTTCGGCCTCTTGCTCTTGAAATTCTTTCAATCGGTTGTTGAGCTTTTCTTTTTTGTTTGATTTGCTGACCTTTCGTGTCCTTGAAATTTCCCTCAAGACCAAATCGCTGATATCGTGTCTTTTTTCGGAGTACAACATTACGACATCTGCTGATTTATCGAAAATAAAATCATATCTTTTGTTGCCCCCTATTTTCTGTACCTCATTGAACACTTGATCTTGTATGGGCTGTATCAGCAATTGCTTTTGCAGCACCAGATCACCTTGAGGGCCAAACCTATCCTGTTGATAATCCAACATTTCTTTTTCAAGAATCTGGATTTCCTCTTCACGTTCGGCAATCAATTCGTCAGTGAGCAATACCTTTTCGGCCATCAAATCTTTTTTCATCTGCTCGACAGTGCTCTGCTTTAGTTCAATCTCTTGTTTCCACTTAGCGGCTTTTGCATTCAATTGTTCGCTGGCTTCGCGATATTCTTCGACATTCTCAAGAATATACTCCATATCAACGTAACCAATGCGGACGCCTCTTTGTGAAAACCCAAAATAGGATACCAAAACACAAACCACAAAAAAAAGAACTTTTCTATTCATTTTGAATTTCCGTTTTGTACATAGAAAATATCGTGCCAAAATTAAGAATTGATTTAAAATGAGATGTTTAGCTCAAATGAAATGGCCCATTATTTTCATATTGGTTAAAATTGTTGACCGATGATGAAGTGGGTCTGCCAACCACTTGGGCCTATAGAGCCCGGATTGGCATCTGTATCGAAGCCATACCCGAAGTCTATCCCCAAGAGACCAAATGCCGGCATGAAAATTCGCAGCCCCAATCCAGCCGATCTCTTTAACTCAAACGGATTAAAGCTATTAAAATTGTTAAATGAGTTACCCGCCTCCAAAAAAGCAAGTCCATAAATAGAAGCCGATGGTTTCAGGGTAAACGGATACCGCAGTTCCAACGAGAACTTATTGTATATCAATCCACCCTCCCGTTCTTGTTGACCTGTAATGGGGTTTACACTCAACGGGGTCAGTGAGTTGTTCTCATAGCCCCTTAACTGCACTATATCACGACCATCCAAAGTGAAATTTCCAAGGCCATCGCCCCCGACAAAAAATCGTTCGAAAGGCACGTCTCCGATATCATTGTTGTAATTGCCCAAGAAACCAAACTCGGCATTGGTACGGAGTACCAGTTTGTCGACCAATCTTGTGAACCAATCACCACGGAATTTTACTTTGTAGTATTCCAATAATTTGAAGCGTTCTTCTTCAATTTCTTGTAATTCGTTGATTTCAGCTGTGGTAAGTGGCGTTCCATCAGTAGCGCTTTCAGCAATCTCATCGCTTCTTTCTTTCAGGGCCTTGAAATCTTTGCTGCTGAAAAGCGAATAAGGAGGTGTAAATTTCGCCGTGATCTCGAAATTGGAACCTGTTAAGGGAAATATTCGGCTAGGTCCTTGAGAGCTTCTTGAAATACCGAGAGTATACGTCAAAGCATTAGAGGTGCCATTACCAAAGTTGAACAGGCCAATGTTATAGTTATTGAAATCATATAATTGATACCCCAATGCATGGGATATGGTAAAGAAATCATCTGGCCATTGTACCCTCTTGGCCAAACCCGCTGAAACACCAGTGATTGAAAAGCCCCGATCCCTATCTACATCAAACCGATTTCTGCTCGTCGGGTCAAACTCGGTAGCAAACTGTTGGGTTCTTGAGAATGAGAGGTTAAAGCGTACAGGTTTTTTGCCGCCCAACCAGGGTTCTGCAAAGTTTAAGCTATAAACCCTGAACGTTCTACTCGCCTGCACACGCAACGCGAAGGTTTGCCCATCACCCATGGGCACGGGTTTGTACGCCTCGCCATTGAAGATATTCTGTAATGAGAAATTGTTGAATGAAAGGCCCAAGGTGCCAATAAAGCCGCCACCGCCATAGCCACCTTGCAATTCTATCTGGCTTGAACCTGCCTCTACCAAACTATACTTGATGTCGACGGTACCTGTATTCGGGTTTGGATTTTCAACATCAGGTACAATTTGTTCCGCATCAAAAAAGCCCAACTGGCCCAATTCCCTAATACTTCTAACTATGTTTTCTTTGCTGTATTTCTGCCCGGGGCGGGTTCTCAATTCCCTATAGACCACATGGTCATTGGTCTTGTCGTTGCCCACTACCGTGACATGGTCAAGAAAGGTCTCTTTGCCTTCGATGATCCGTATTTCAAAATCGATGGTATCGTTTACCGCTGAAACCTCAATAGGGTTTATTCTTGAGAAAAGATATCCGTTGTTCTGATAGAGGTTGGTCAAATCTTCGGCATCAGGCTTTGTATCGTCAGCTATGCGTTTTTTCAAGAGCACACCATTATAAGTGTCTCCTTTTTTTATTCCCAAGACTTGACTCAACTGCCTATCGGTGTAGACCGAATTGCCAACAAATTCAATATTGCCAAAGTAATACTTGTTGCCTTCTTCTACCTCGATCTTTAGTTTAATGTTCTTGTCATCAACCTTTATAAAGGTATCAGACAATATTCGGGCATCGCGATAACCCCTTTCGGCATAGGTATCGATAAGGTTATCTAAATCTTCTTTATAGTCTTCCTCAATATACTTTGATTTTTTCCAGAAACGGTAGAGTTTCTTTTTCTTGGTATTCTTCAGTGATTTTCGCAATCTTTTATTGGAAAGCTTTTCATTGCCCTCAAACTCAATGGCATTGATTTTGACCTTATCACCTTTTTTGACACTGATTACCATATTCTGTGTATTGGTACCGGTCGTATCAGGTGCTGTCACAATGTTCACCTTTGTATTTAGATAGCCCTGCTTCTTGTATTTGTTCTGCAAAAAGTTTTTGGTGTTGGCAATTAGGCTTTCGGTGATCTTTTTGCCCTTTTTTAAATCGGTATCGTTGATAATGTCATCTATCTTGCGTTTTTTGACTCCATATATGGTGACATTTTGCAATGTGGGGCGTTCTAAGATATTAAGCTCAAGAAATATCTTTTCCCCTTCTATTTTTGTGTAGTACATAGAGACATCGCTGAATAGTTCGAGTCCCCATAATTTTTTAATAACGGCACTGATCTCTTCACCAGGAACCATAATCTTCTGACCGATTCGAAGACCTGTATACGTCTTTACGGTTTGCTCGTTATAACTTTCTAGACCGGTGACCTCTATTCCGGCCAGAACATATTCCTTGCCACTTTCCAAAGAGATTTCTTGGGCTTTGAGCAAAGGCTGACAAAGAATTAGTAGAAGTAAAGTTGCTAGGGATCGGCACAGGTGTTTCTTTAGTCCGTCAACTAAGTTGTTCGCTAGTTTTTCCAAATCTTCGTTCTCTATTTTGGTAACTTAAGATAGCTTGCATCAAATGTTGCTCGCTAAAATCGGGCCAAAATACGTCAATAAAATATAATTCGGCATAGGCTATCTGCCAAAGCAAAAAATTGCTTATCCTGTGCTCGCCACTGGTACGGATAAGCAAATCAACGTCTGGCAAAGAATGCGTGTAAAGATGGGCATTTATAACGGCTTCATCAATATTTTCAGGCGAAATTATGTTATTTTTAACTTTGGAACTTATGGCTTTTACAGCGGTTTTTATCTCTTCCCTTGACCCATAGCTAAGGGCCAATGTCAAAGTCATTCCAGCATTTGCCGATGTCTTTTCAATGACCTCTTTCAATTCGTTGGATGCTTTCTTGGGGAGGGAATCCAATCTTCCAATGGCATTTAAGCGAATATTGTTTTTGTTGAGGGTTTTGAGTTCTTTTCTAAGTGAGGCCACCAAAAGCCGCATGAGTGTTTCAACCTCTAATTTGGGCCTGTTCCAGTTTTCGGTAGAAAAAGCATAGAGCGTGAGGTACTGTATTTGCAGGCGGGCACATTGCTCAACGGTGCTTCTTACGGCTTCGACGCCATGTTCATGCCCGAAAATACGCATCTTGCCGCGCTGCTTGGCCCATCGTCCGTTGCCGTCCATGATAATGGCAACATGTTTGGGAAGCTTTTCAGCTTCTATTTCTTCACTGTTGTTCATCTTACTCAAAACAATCTTGGCAAGGCTTGCGCCCGAAAGTATATGTCAGGGTGAATCCTGAGAACACATACCAATCATCGCTCAAAATATTGCCGAACCTAAATTGTTCAAAGTTAGAATTTTCAGGATTACTGGCATCTAAATTGTCGGTAAAGGTGTAACGCGCCCCTATCTCTGCACCCAAAATCAAAAATTGGTTAAGGCGAAGTTTCGCCCCGACCGTCATGGGTATGGCAAAGCTACCATCTTTTTGGCCAATATCCTGCACTTGTAATGCATCAAAATAGTTGAAATCGTATCGAAAATAAGTTACCCCGGTATAGAGATAAGGTGTGAACGCAGATCCCAGCCTATGAAGGTTGTATTCTACGAAATTGAACTCAAGGCCC
>JANQOD010000228.1 GCA_028289745.1 Allomuricauda sp.
GAACACCTCGCCTTGACGGTTCAAGTATCCGTACCATTCCCCTCCATTTTTGGTATCCCTAAAATGGCTCCAAGTATACTCATGTACTTTTTCAAACCATTCTTTTGCCTTTGGGCTTTGGGTCAAGGCATAGGTTTTGGCCAAGGCCACCAAGGTCTCGAGATGCACCCACCATAGTTTTTGGTCCCATTCCAATTGTTGGGGCGGATGGCCTTTTGCATCCAAAAAATAAAAGATGCCGCCATACTCGTCGTCCCACCCATGTTCAAGTTGTTGAAACATGATCTGCCCCGCTTTTTCGATGAGATGTGTATCATTGTTACGATGCCCCAGATCCATCAAGAACCACATGGCCTCGATGGCATGCCCAGGGTTCAACAACCGGCCCTCAAAGCTATCGACCAAACCACCATCATCACCCACGTTCTCATAGACCAGCCCTGACTGCTCTTCATAGAACCTGTTAAGGATCAAATCGGCAATATCATTGGTCAAGCTTTCTACTTGATCCTTTTTTAAAAGGTGTTCGAGCTCTAATGAGAGGTTGCAGAGAATCATGGGCAGCGCAAAATTCTGTAGTTCACGGGTGCCTGGGTACAACTTGTTATATTGCCCTTTCGGATTGTCTTTTCGTCTTAAAATGTTCTCAAAGGTGTCGATCGCGATCCGGGCGTACCTTTGATCGGGCACTACTTGGTAAAAGGCCCCAAAAGCCATGGCCGCAAAGCAGTCGGAGAAAATATTATAGGGTTGCACCAATGGTTGCCCTTGCCGGTTCAGCGAAAAATACCAATTGCCGTGCGCATCCCTACCGTGTTTTTCTAAAAAGTCAATGCCGTTTTTAGCAATGGCCCTCCAAGCATCTTTTTGCTCGATTTCACTGAAGAGTACCGAAAACATCCATGCCTGACGGGCTTGCAGCCAAATAAATTTATCAGTATCATATACTTTCCCGTTCTCATCGAAACAGGTGAAATAGCCCCCGTGTGTTTCATCAATGGCGTTGCGCTCCCAAAAAGGAATGACCTCGTTCAGCAGTTCTTGCCTGTATATTTCTGCGTAGTGGTTCACGTTATCTTCTACTATCTTGTTCAGGTCAGGCCGAAATGCTCCCTATAGCGATGATATAGGTGCCCGGCCTGTAGATATGCCGACTGTGGACTCATAAAATGCGAAAATTCAAAGGTAATGGCCTTTTCGCAACCTACTTTTTGGGCCGCCTTCAGCTTCAGCAACAATTTTTCAAATTTGATGGGCATGAATTTGATGGGCATATCCCTATCGAACGATTCGATGTTTGTCCAAGAGGTTAGACCATGCTGGTCTGCCAGTTCTTTGTTTATTCGCAGATAGTCTTCGAGCTCGTGGTAATCGACATGACCATCTTGAAAGGCAACGATATCGATCGCTCCCTTGATACCGTCAAAAATCTCATTCCATTCGTGCCGGTGCTCTTCCAAAGAGACCGCATTCGGTTTTTTCAGTGCTTGATCAGCGGCCAAGACCGCTTTTTTTCCATCGATCCATGGTGAAATGAAAACCGGCAGTCCGCCACTCACATTTTTGCACTCTTTGCCAAGACGGGTAATCGTGTCAATGGCCCCTTTGGTCTTTCTGCTCAGTTCTAAACCCAGATACCAGCCCTTGAACGATGCGTGGTGGCCGTATGTTTGATAGGCTTCTTCTATAACAAAAAGATTATCGTCAAGTTCTCGTGCCATATCGCCCGTTTGCCAGTATGCTCCACTATCGTAGGTGCCGAAATAGAATTCCATACCGTGTTGGTCTGCCAACTCTAAAAACAACGCTACCAAATCAATGGGTGGCTCATAGCAGCCTCTTTTGTTCATCAGGTATTTTGATGGGTATGATAAGAACCGTTGATAGCCCGAACGAATCAAGACCACCGTTTTGATGCCCATTTTGGTCATGTGGCCGAAATCGGCCTCCCATTCTTTTCTGCCCCAGTTTTGATGGGGAATGTCATGGCTGACCTCATCTAAAAAAGTACCGCTTACCAACAGTGGGTCTTGTTGCATTAAGAAACGTTTTTAAGGTTGTTCCACCAATATTTTTTCAAAAGATAGCTCGTTAAGATCAAAACAGCGCACCAAATAATCATTTCTGTGTTTTCGCGCAGCATGAAGTAGATCGGGATCACCACTTGGGCCATTTGCCAAATGATGCCGATGACGATATTGAAACTGTCCCTTTTAAAATCTTTATTGGGTACAAAGGAAGGGTCTTCTGCCATGACCTCCCTTTTGATGGGGCCCCAAAGACCCCAAGGTCTGGTCTTTCGATAGAAGTCCTTTACCTGTTGCCGATTGGGCAGGGGTTCGAGGTAGGTGCCGATGATACACCCCAATAGCGAAAACAACAGAATGATGGGGAATACGAAAATATCGACATATTCAGAAAAGAAGAACAGCTTGACCGTAGAGGCGATAAGTCCGAACAACATGCCCCAAAAATAACCATGACCGGTAAACCGCCACCAAACCCATTTTAACACATTGGCCGCCACATAGCCCCCATAGAGTGCAGAACTCAGCCATAGGATCAGTTCGTTCAGCGAACTGGCATTAAAGCCAAAAATGATGCCCACCACTACCAAAAGCAAAGACGACAGAATGCTATAGTTCACCAATCGCCTGTCTGATGCCCCCGGATTGATATATTTTTTATAGATGTCGTT
>JANQOD010000030.1 GCA_028289745.1 Allomuricauda sp.
AATTCGTGCAATCGTACGTTTACAGCCCAACTGTTTTGCCAAAAAACAAAGGGTAAGATTGGTGGTCTCAGAAGAGGTCACCCCAATGGTCATGTCAGAATTTTGGGCGTTGGCGTCCCTAAGTACTTCTATCGAAGTGGCATCACCGCGCAATACCCTAATGTCTAAATGATTGTCTGCATATGAAAGGCTTTGCTTATCGGTATCGATCAGCGTAATATCTTGTGCTTCATACGACAACAGTTTTGCCAAATGAAAGCCCACCTCACCTGCTCCTGCAATGATTATCTTCATTAATTCAGATTAACAAACAGCTTTTACCTTAGAAGTCAATGGGTTATCGGAAGGAAATCGACCTTTCGTCACACAACTAAATGCTTTGCTCATTCAGTAGCACATTCTTGAATCACGGCACAAAATTACAACAATTATTTTGTTCGCTAGAAATGTGACATGGTCACTATACCGTATCTTTGCGCAAATTTTTTTGATGGCAAAAAAAGTTACGCCCTATAAAGGTTCAAGTGATGGTAAAAAAGACCAAGTCACCCAAATGTTTGACGCCATCTCAAAAGATTATGACGACTTGAACAGGATAATTTCTTTTGGGGCAGACATAAAATGGCGAAAAAAGGTAGTGGCCCTGGTTCGACAAAAAAATCCGAAAATGGTTTTAGACATTGCCACCGGCACCGGTGACCTTGCCATTGCCCTGGCCCATACCGGCGCCGAAAAGGTAATCGGATTGGACATTTCAACAGGAATGCTTGACGTAGGAAAGGAGAAAGTCAACAAAGAGAGCCTTCAAAAAACGGTTGAAATGGTCATTGGCGATAGTGAAAACCTGGCCTATGACAACAATACTTTCGATGCCATTACGGTGGCCTTTGGTGTTCGTAATTTTGAAAACCTTGAAAAGGGCCTTTCAGAAATTTACCGTGTACTGAAACCATCGGGCATTTTTGTGGTGCTCGAAACCGCCGTACCCACTAAATTTCCCTTTAAGCAGGGCTATCACTTCTATTGTCGCTTTCTGCTTCCCTTAATTGGCAAATTGTTCTCTAAAGACCGTTCGGCCTACTCATATTTGGGTGAATCGGCATCGGTTTTTCCTTACGGAAAAGATTTCAACAATATTTTGGCCAAAATCGGGTTTATAGGTATAGAGAACAAACCCCAAACATTTGGGGCAGCATCGATATATGTTGCTACAAAATAAATTGATGAAAAACATCTTTCCGTTGTTGGGCCTGCTACTGTTCGCATGCTCATCTATCTATTCGCAATTCAACAAAGACCCCATTCTCAATATTCAAAATGAGGACAAGAAGTTTTTGAATTGGGGCTATTATCTTGGGTTCAACCAGTATGATTTTCAGTTCGAATATGAAAATGATATCGGGCAAGATGTGCTGGTCGACACAAGTTTTGGCTTTAATGTGGGGCTTATCGGTGAAATGCGGGTCAATGATTTCGTCGATGTGCGCTTTGAACCTGGATTGCTCTACACCCAGCGGATTCTTGGATTTCCCGGCTTTACAACCGAAGCGGATGCCATTAGGGAAGTGCGCTCTACCTACATACGTTTCCCCCTGTTGCTAAAGCTAAGTACCAAACGTTTTGGCAATTGGAAACCTTTTATCATCGCAGGCGGGTATACGGCCATCAATCTGGGAAGCAACGAAGACAGCCTTGATGACAACAGTAGTGGTGAATTTCGCATGAAGAAAAATGTCTATGGATATGAATTGGGTTTTGGCATCGATTTCTATACCGAATACTTCAAATTTACCCCTTCAATTCGCGGGGTGTTCGCCCTAACGGATGAATTGGTGCCCGACAACGACCCCAATAGCCCATGGACGGGAAATATTACAGGTATGCGCACAAGGGGCATCTTCATCAATTTTACCTTTGAATAATGTGGATGCTCAGGGAAAATCACCCATCTAGTCCCCTCTTCTGATCTCATTGAGCAATACCGCCGTTGCTGTGGCCACATTTAAGCTTTCGGCAGTTTTGGCGCCATACTGTGGAATGCCTATTCTCTTCTGAACAAGTTCTGTGATCTGATCGGAAATACCGTTCGCCTCGTTTCCCATGACCAGAATGCCCTTATCGGGAAGTTTTGTTCGATGCACGTTCATACCGCCCATAAAAGTTCCAAAAATGGGCAGATCGGTCGATCTTAAAAATTGGTCTATGTCTGTGTACACTACATTTACCCTTGCTATCGAACCCATCGTTGCCTGCAATACCTTTGGGTTATAGATGTCAACGGTATCTGCAGTACAGACCAGGTGTTCGATCCCAAACCAATCACAAAGGCGGATGATGGTACCAAGGTTCCCTGGATCCCTAACGGCATCAAGAACCAAAGTCCAGTCGGCAAAATCAATGGTTTCAGGTTCGGCCATGTGAAAAACCGCCAAAACCTCACTGGGTGTTTTTAATCCACTCATCTTTCCCATTTCGGAAGGGGAGACCAAAATGGTTTTCTCGGAAGTATCACCAAGAATTTCTTCTGACAAAGTATAAATTTCAGCAACCTCAAAACCTGAAGACAAAAGCTCACTCACGAGTTTTTTTCCTTCGGCCACAAATTGTCCGAATTTATTTCGGTACTTTTTTTGCTGTAAACTTTTCACCAATTTGATTTGGTTTTTCGTAACCATTAAATAACGTATTTTTGGC
>JANQOD010000260.1 GCA_028289745.1 Allomuricauda sp.
CAGGCGAACCGGGGTGCTACTGATCTCGTCGGCCACTGCAGGGGGACTTTTACAACAGGTCAGCAAACGGATCATCGGCCGGGCCAGACCCAGAAGTGGCGATTCTTCGAGCACCTTTGACCCGCTGCATCTTGACAGGGTCTTCAATTACGACTCCTTTCCCTCGGGGCATGCCATGTTGGCCTTTAGCAATGCCTATGTCATCGCCAAGCAATTTAAGAGTCCGTGGATAAAGGCCGGATTGTACACTGTGGGCTCGATTCCCGGTTTTGTAAGGGTCATCGACCGTTTTCACTGGATCTCTGATGTGGCCTTTAGCACGGTCTTGAGTATTTTCATCGTAGAGTCGATCGACCGGTACCTTGACAAAAAATACAGCGAAAAATACAATGCGGATGCAAAAAAACTGAGCTGGAACCTCACTTTTGGTCCTAATACCATGGGGTTTGTCGTTCAATTCTGAATTATCGCAAATAAAGCTGAATTACCATATCCCCTTTTTGTAATTTTAGAGCATAAATCAAAGCACCATGTTATCCAAAAAAGTCGAAAAAGCGCTTAATCATCAAATTCGAATAGAGGCCGAATCATCGCAAGTCTATTTATCAATGGCCTCGTGGGCCGAGGTAAAGGGTTTGGAAGGTGTGGCCGGATTCATGTACGGCCATTCAGATGAAGAGCGTATGCACATGCTAAAACTGGTCAAATACGTCAACGAACGGGGCGGCCATGCCGTTATATCTGATTTGAAGGCTCCGGAAATCGATTTTGGCACCTTTCAAAAGATGTTCCAAAAACTCTATGACCACGAAATATTCGTTTCCCAAAGCATCAACGAATTGGTACATATCACTTTAGAGGAAAAAGATTATGCCACCCATAACTTCTTGCAATGGTATGTTGCCGAACAATTGGAAGAAGAGGCTTTGGCCCGTACGGTCTTGGATAAGATCAACCTCATCGGAAACGATAAGGGCGGCCTTTACCTCTTTGACCGTGACATACAACAACTGACTGTTGAAAGTGCCGCCTCTGATACGCTTGGTGAATAGTTGTTGACAACTACTTTATTTAGATTAATTTAAAATAGCTATCTTTACCCATAGCAAGCATTGGTTGCATGGGCAAAAAAAAGAAAGAGAAGAAAAAAGGGCTTAAGAAAAAAAAGAAAGCACTTTTAAAAGAGTTGGTGCCCGCCAATTGCAAGACCAACTGCTGCAAGAAATATAAAAAGGGTGAGCAAAAACGCTGCAGGCGCTGCCCTTGCTTCGATTTGTTGAAAAAAGTGGCCTGATCGCCCCCCTGCGGTCGAATCAATTCTTTTTGAGGGATTTCTTGCCTGTTGTTGAAAAGGCCATTTCATCTTCCTCTTCTCCATTCATTATGTAAAAAGACGCCTTGCGTAAAAATTGCTCCCCATGTTGGCACTCAGACCCACAAAAACGCAGATACTCGCGGTAGGCACTGCCCTTGCTGTTCAAATAGATCTGGTATGCCCGTGAATTTGTTTTCGATAAACGCTGCTCAAAAGCTTCTTGGTCGGTCCAGAAGTCAAGCTCATCTTCGATCGACATCACAGGAAGTGATTGTTCATAACGGGCATCTGCCCTTGCCAAGGCCGAATAAAAATTTTCATCTATGGCACGGTCATCCATTTGTGCCCATAGCCCGGCCGGGAGACATAGTAGAACGGCGATATGGATGACAATGCGTTTCATGATCAAGCTTTTTTCATTAGACGACCAATGGGGTTTTTAGTTGCAATCATTTACCTTAAGTTATTGTTAAATCGCTGGTCTAAAAAAGAAAAGGGGCAAAATGCCCCCTTTTATCGTTGTGCGCGAAAAATTTACTTGCCCAATAGCAGCAGTTCATTGCAGCGTACCTCGGTGATATACCGTTTTTCGCCGTCTTTGTTCTCATAAGAGCGATGGGTCAGTTTACCCTCTATGGCCACCTGTTTGCCCTTGGTCAGGTAATTTTCGACAATCTCAGCCGTTTTGCCCCAGGCCACGATATTGTGCCATTGGGTCTCCTCTACCTTTTCGCCTTTGGCGTTTTTGTAATAATCACTGGTGGCGATGGAAAACTTGGCGAGCTTGCTGCCGTTTTCC
>JANQOD010000261.1 GCA_028289745.1 Allomuricauda sp.
AATAGGTAAGGAGGGGGCACGTTATTTGACCTAAGGTTTTCATGCAATTGATGGGCTACCTCGACCACGCTCTTGGGCGGATCGATCATTGTACTTGAGCCATATCCTGGTCGATTATAGGCGTACACTTTTGTTATGGTGGCCAACGAGTCAAGAATGGGTTTCCAAGTGTCCATGGTCGGGCCCATGCCTGTTTCGAGCACTATGGTGGGCGCACCTTCACCTATAAGTACCTGCTCAACGGTTCGATTTCCGACTTGTTGTCGGGCAACATTTTGTAATGGAGCACAATTGACCAGCAGAAGAGCTATTAAAAGTGGCAAGAGGCTGTATGAGAATACTTTTTTCATTACGTTGATTTTCAATTTATTGACTATTTGAAAAGCGCTTTCCCATGATTCGCATCGCCTCAAGAACCGCGGGAATGCTCTTTTTCCCTTCCACATCATAAGAATTGGTCACTGCGAAATTTGCAAAGGTCTGATCGGCACTTATAAAAAGTTGGGCAAACCATTTGGCATTACTGCCTGAATGAAAAATACCATTTTCAGTAACATTCCACCCTAGGGCATAGCCAGAATTGCCGACCTCTTTGTGCAATAGATCTAAAGTCTCAGGTTTTACAATATTCGTTTTCCCCATGTGCAATTCGATGTATTTGGCCAAATCGTCCAATGTGGTGTGAACTGTACCTGCGGGCCCTAAGGCAATGGGGTTGTCAGAGCGAATGTCTATTGGGTCATTGGGCTTCCATTCACCGTTTTCAAATTGATGCCCCCAAGGCTGCTCACCACCATCATTACCAGGGGCACCAAAATGGGTGTTTTCCATCTCGAGGGGATCGAACAGATAGGTGGTCATCAGATCTTCCCAAGAGGTTTGCATGATAAGCTCTAACATAACACCGGCGACCACATAGCCATTATTGCTGTAGGCAAAACCATTTTCTCTTGGTTGGTTTAAAACGGCGAGGGCCCATTCTTGCCTTATTTCTGAGAGGTCACCGTTATCGTGATGGCCTACAGGATAATCATTTGGTGAGATACCGCTTGTATGCGACAATAGTTGAATGAAGTTGACCTCTTTGTATTCTTCGAGATATCCTTCAGAAGCGATATCCCCAATAGTGGTCGTCCACTCTAAATGGCCTTTTTCGACCAATATTCCCACTAGGGTAGCAGTCATCGATTTTGTAATGGAACCAATGTGCCATTTGTTGTTCATACCGACCTTGGTCGTCATATGGACAGAGTGAACACCGACGGCTTCTTTTTCCAAGATACCATTTGCGCTCAAGGTCATGGCGGCAAGTGAAGGAACATTTAGGTCTTCAAGAATTTTTTCAAGATTCGGCACCAATAACGTATCACCGGTTTTTCCAATATCCAAAGGGGGTGTAGGCACAATAGAATCATCGTCATTACTGCAACTTAGGGCGGTAAGACTTAAGAGTGAAACGAGAAATAGAAACAATGTTTTCATGATCGCTGATTTAAAGATTACCCGCCAAAGGAAGAATAGGCTTGCCTCATTTTAAAACTTTGTTGACCATTGAAAGAGAAGTGTTGACAAACACCATTTTTCTCTTTATCGGGCAACTTTTTGTCATTGGTCAACACTTATGGTATGTTGGTAAACTTTATATTTCCAGTTAAAAAGGATTGAATACCTTTCAAGTGATTTATAGTCAAGGGTACAATGATGGCCTGGAAACCAAAATATTTTAGAAGACTGATTGTTCATGCATTGATTTGGCTGGGCTTTGTCTTTTTGATGAGCAGC
>JANQOD010000264.1 GCA_028289745.1 Allomuricauda sp.
TTGGTCTATAACCCCAATTCATTTGACTCCAATTTGGTGGGGGTGATCTCATATTATGTATATATGATTTTAGGATTGGATGCCGATACCTTTTCTCTCGAAGGAGGCGATGCGTTTTTTCGTGAAGCGCAGAACATTGTTACCCAAGCCCAAGGCACCAATTTTTCAGGATGGGGCCAAGAAACGGGCCAGCGTACGCGATTTGAACTTGTCGACGACCTGTTGTCAAATTCTTTTAGGGAATACCGAATTGCCATGTACAACTACCATCGCAAGGGCCTTGATATCTTGGCAGATAACAACAGTACGGGCAAGCAGGTCATCGCCGGAAGCCTAAGGCTTTTCGAAACCCTTATCAAGCGTAGGCCAAATGCCTTTTTGTTACAAACTTTTTTTGATGCAAAGGCTGAAGAAATCCAGAACATCTTCTCAGATGGCCCCAAGGTCGATATCGTGAAATTGAAAGAAACCCTGAACAAGGTGGCCCCGTTTTACTCCAGCACCTGGAATGCGATAAATTACTAGCCATTTTCTATAAAGACCTTTATCTTTACACCTATTACATAAAAATAGGTGCTGACAGACCTTTCCATAAAAAACTACGCGTTGATTGACGACCTGAATGTGTCGTTTCCCACTGGCTTTGTCACTATTACGGGTGAGACAGGTGCTGGCAAGTCTATTCTCTTGGGTGCGCTCTCTTTGGTATTGGGTAAACGTGCTGACCTGTCTTCTTTACGAAACAAAGAACAAAAATGTATCATCGAGGCAGAATTTGAAATTGACAACTATGGCCTGCGACCTTTTTTTAAGGAAAACGACCTTGATTATGATAGACAGACCATTTTAAGAAGGGAAATACAACCGAGCGGAAAATCACGGGCCTTCATCAACGATTCACCTGTTACACTTGACATACTTTCCTCGTTGGGAAATAGCTTGGTTGATGTGCACTCGCAACATCAGACCTTGCGACTGACCGAAAGCGAATTTCAGTTGAAGGTAGTCGATGCCTTGGCCAACAACAATGACCTTTTGAACGATTACCAACAAGTTCTTGAGGGGTATAGGGTGGCGCAACATGAGCTGCAATCGCTATTGGACTTTCAATCGCAGGCGATAAAAGAACACGATTACAACAGTTTTTTATTGCATGAGCTTCAATCGACCGATTTGAGGGAAGGTCTTCAAATCGAACTCGAAGAAGAATACGAACAGTTGAGCAATGTTGAATCTATTCTAGAGACATTATCGCAGAGCGATCAGCTGTTGAATGACGAGCAGTTGGGCATTCGTGCCAGATTGGAAGAGTTGAAGCGGGCAGTTCAACACATAACGGGGTATGGAAACAACTTTGAATCGCTGCATGGACGAATACAATCGGTAATGATCGAGCTTGATGACCTTTCGTCAGAAATGGACCTATTGCGGGGCAGGGTCGAGGTGAATCCAGAAAGATTGCAAGCGGTCAATGCCCAGCTACAAATGTTGCACGATATACAAAAAAAGCACCAGGCAGCCAATATTAAAGAGCTTATAGCGATTCGTGAAGCACTATCGGAAAAAGTAGGTAAGGTAGAAAATCTTGAAGCGCAGATCACATCGGCACAAAAAACTGTTGAGGACAAAAAAACCGTATTGAACAAACTGGCAATTTCCCTTCGGGAAAATAGAAATGCCGTGATTCCAAAGCTGAAAAACATGCTTCAAGATAAACTGTCTCATTTAGGAATGCCCTCCGCCACGTTCAAAATTGTGTTGGAAGCCAGTGACCACTTCAGACCCAATGGCAGTGACGACCTGATTTTTCAGTTTTCGGCGAACAAGGGTACAGACTATGGGGAATTAAAAAAAGTGGCCTCTGGGGGCGAGCTTTCCCGTATTATGTTGACCATCAAATCGATTTTGGCCGAATATGAATCCCTGCCTACCATAATATTCGATGAAATCGATACGGGTGTATCGGGCGAAATGTCGAATAGCATGGCCGATATAATGGAACAGATGAGCCGTTCCATGCAAGTTTTTTCAATCACACACTTACCGCAGGTCGCCTCAAAGGGGCAGACCCAGTTCAAGGTCTTCAAAGAAGAGTTTGGGGGCAAGACCATGACCCACATCAAGAAGCTTACCGAAGATGAACGGGTGGTTGAATTGGCCGAGATGTTGGGGGGCAAGAACATGTCAGATTCCGCTTTGGCCCACGCCAAACAATTGTTGCAGGTTCCTTGAGGGATATTGGCCCAAGACGGGTGCATAAACAAAGGAAACAAGAAACAAGAGAAACCCGTTAAACTTGCTATCTTTGCCCATACCAAACCGATTGACGATATGGCATATAATTTACTCAAAGGAAAAAAAGGGATCATTTTTGGTGCGTTGGATGAGAACTCCATCGCATGGAAAACCGCAGAGCGTGTTCATGAAGAAGGCGGTAAATTTGTGTTGACCAATGCACCCATCGCCATGCGTATGGGCCAGATCAATGAGTTGGCGAAGAAAACCGGTTCAGAAATCGTTCCTGCAGATGCGACCAACGAAGAAGACCTTGCCAATTTGGTTTCAAAGGCAATGGAGATTCTGGGCGGTAAGTTAGATTTTGTACTGCACTCCATCGGTATGTCTGTCAATGTCCGCAAGGGTAGGGCATACACTGATGAAAACTATGGCTTCACCGCAAAGGGCTGGGATGTCTCGGCACTTTCTTTCCACAAAGTGATGCAAGCGCTGTACAAGGCCGATGCCATGAACGAATGGGGCAGTATTGTGGCGTTGACCTATATGGCCGCGCAGCGAACCTTTCCTGATTACAATGATATGGCCGACAACAAGGCCTATTTAGAGTCTGTGGCCCGAAGTTTTGGCTATTTCTTCGGAAAAGAGAAAAAGGTACGTGTGAACACCATTTCACAATCACCTACGCCCACGACCGCAGGTCAGGGCGTAAAGGGATTTGATGGCTTTATCAACTACGCCGAGAAAATGTCGCCCTTGGGCAATGCCTCGGCATTGGATTGTGCCAACTATACCGTTACCCTGTTTTCAGATTTGACGAAGAAAGTGACCATGCAGAACCTTTTTCATGATGGGGGCTTTTCAAATACAGGGGTCAGCCAAGAAGTCATCGATGAATTTTCAAAATAACGAACAACCATAAAATTTCATATGGCCATCTGCCCAAGGCGGATGGCTTTTCTGTTTTTGATGGAGCTATATTTTTCAATAATCATTCCCGTGTTCAATCGACCCATAGAGGTAGATGAGTTGTTACAAAGCCTTGTCGACCAAGATTTTGATAAAGATTTTGAAGTGGTCATTGTCGAAGATGGTTCTACGGAAACCGCGGCAAAGGTCATTGAAAAATACAGTGAACGACTTACCATTGCCTATTTTCAAAAAGAGAATACAGGTCCTGGAGACTCTAGAAACTATGGTATGAAGCATGCCAAGGGTGACTATTTTATCATTCTGGATTCTGATTGCCTGCTGCCTCCTCACTATCTAAGTGAAGTGAATGCTGAGCTTTATAAAGATTTTGTGCATTGCTTTGGCGGACCCGATACTGCCCATAAATCATTCACCGTAACCCAGAAAGCCATCAATTATGCAATGACCTCTACATTGACCACCGGGGGCATTCGGGGTAACAAAACCGCCATTGACAAATTTCAACCCAGAAGTTTCAACATGGGACTCTCAAAGGAAGCCTTCGAAAAAACCCATGGTTTTGGTAACATTCATCCGGGCGAGGATCCCGACCTCACCTTTCGGGTCTGGCGATTGGGCTATGGGTCGCGGCTACTTGAAAATGCCTATGTCTTTCACAAGCGGCGTATTGATTGGAACAAATTTTACAGACAGGTCAGCAAGTTCGGAATGGTTCGTCCGATTCTTAACAAATGGCATCCGTCCACAGCAAAATTGACCTATTGGTTTCCCACTTTTTTTGTTATGGGATTACTGTTTTCTGTCGCAATCACCATAAAAGGTTTCTATGAACCCTTGGCATTATATCTGCTATATTTTTCATTGATTTTTGTCCATTCCAGTTTAAAAAACGGAAGCCTTATTGTAGGTTTTTTGTCCATCTACGCCACGTTGATTCAGTTTGTAGGTTATGGATGGGGTTTCGCCAAGTCCACAATCTTGGTTAACTTTAGTGGTAAACAGCCCGAAGAATTGTTTCCAAAGTTGTTTTTTAAGAATCCGTAGCCCGTGCTAAAAGAAATATTCAGCAATCTGAACAGACGTAAGGTCAAGGTATTTATTGTCTTCTTGGCTTGCTCTTTTGTCATATGGCTTATCAGCAAGTTGTCTGAGCCCTATGAATCGAGGGTCACTTTCAATATGAACTATTCCGATTTGCCCGACACGCTTTTGCTTACGAAAGAAGCAAGCAATACGGTCACTGCAAAGTTAAAGGCAAATGGCTTTCAATTTTTATACTATAACCTGAACCTGAAAGGCATCACGCTTGATCTGTCAACAGTGCAAGAGAACGGTTCAAAATATTTTGTAGATGCACGGCAACTAAAAAAAGGCTTAGAGGCACAATTGGCGAAAAGTACTTCTTTGATAGAGGTAGAGCACGATTTGATTTATATCGACCTCTATAAGGTGGCAGCCAAAAAAGTACCGGTACGGCCAAGTGTCTCATTGCAATTAAGTCAAAATTATTTCTTGGAGGGGCCATTACAAATTGAGCCCGATACCGTTATCTTGAAGGGCCCAAGAATAGAAATCGATGGGGTAACCGAGATTTCAACGGTAGATTTGGAACTGAAAGAGCTTTCTTCCAATTTTTCACAAGAACTGAGGTTGTCAATGCCAAAACAAATACAGAATAGCGAATTATCACATACCAAAGTTAGAATTGCGGGCAAAGTTGTACGATTTTCTGAAAAAGTATTTGATATACCCATCAAAGTGGTCAATCTACCTGAAGAGTTTGACATCAAGATTTTTCCCAACACGGTAGCAGTGGTATGTAAGGCGGCAGTAGACCGTTTACGCAATTTGACCGTCGATGATTTTGAGGTCATCGCCGATTATGAAAATGCAAGGGCGTCTAGCCACATGTTGTTGAAACTTGATAAAAAGCCAGAAAATGTTTATGATGTAAAGCTACAAGAGAATCAAGTTCAATTTATTCTTGAAAAGACAAAATAATGTTGGTTGGTCTAACAGGGGGCATAGGTAGTGGCAAGACCACGGTCGCAGAAATGTTCAGGCAATTGAATGTGCCGGTATATGAATCAGATGAAGAGGCCAAAAGTTTGATGCACTCTTCAAAAACCGTGCGCAATGCGATCATTGGGCTTTTTGGAGAGCAAGCCTATACAAAAGGCCGACTGAACCGTAAACTAATAGCTGAAAGGGTGTTTGGTGACAAACAATTACTTGCCCAGCTCAACCAGATTGTGCACCCTGCGGTAAAAGATCATTTTTTCGAGTGGATGTCAGTGCAAGACGCCCCCTATGTCATTCAAGAGACCGCACTTATTTTTGAAAATGACATGCAAGACCGCTACGACAAAATTGTTTTGGTCACCGCCCCTATGACGGCACGAATCGAACGGGTCACTAAACGGGATGGGGTTTCAGAAGAAGAGGTGATGGCAAGAATTGAAAATCAATTGGATGACAAATCGAAAATCGAGTGTTCAGATTTTGTGATTGAAAACAGTGACCTTGAAACCACCGAGAAAGAGGTGGGGCGTATTCATGCAGAGCTTTTGAAAATCTTTCAAGAACGAAAAATTTAACATTTTTGTTAAGGTTAGGTTAAACGGAAAAGGGCCTGAATGTTAAATTTCTAATTTTACGGCAATGAACAAGAAGCTGTTTGTTCTTCTCGTCATTCTTATGAGTTTGTCCCTTATAGGGATAATTTTTGTCCAAGGTTATTGGATCAAAACCTCGGTAGAGGATAAGGAGGAGCAATTCTCAAATGCTGTGGCCGATGTGTTGGACAAGGTGGCCAACAAAGTTGAGAGCAGAGAGAGGAAGGAGTATTTTGATAGGTTGGCAACCTTGATTGACAGTATTGGAAATCCAAAGGCTACCCAGCTCAAGAATTTCTTCTTTGTTGATAGGGATTTGAACTCCAATGAGATTCTCTTTTACTCCCACGGCATCCTCGAAGAAGATTATGGCATAACATCAACGTTCTTTGACAATTTCAGTGGCGAAGACACCACCACGATTAAAAATTATACCAGTAAGCGTACCAAGATCGTTCTGAAAGAAGATTACGGTTTGGATGGAAAGCGTTACAAGTTGACCCCCATTCAAAAATTGGAAAAGTTGGGCGGGTTGAGCAATATGGAAAAAGCCCAATTCGAGGATGTTTTTATGGAAGAGGCAAAAAAAGTACCGATTCATAAAAGGGTTTCCAGACAAGAATTGGAGCTTTTGCTAGACCGTGAATTAAAGAACAGGGGTATTGGTATCGACTATGAATATGGCGTGTACAGTAGTGGTTACCCGACAAAGATAAAATCTAGAAAATTCAAATTTTCAGGTTCAACATTGTATGAAGCACCTATTCTTAAAGATAGCGAGGGTAATACCAATTTTTCATTGTTGCTCACTTTTCCGAAGAAGAAGAAGTTTTTGTTGGAGTCGATAATGGGGATGGCGACATTGTCGTTGATTTTTACACTGGTCATTGTAATTGCCTATTCAAGTGCCATTTATCAGTTGATCAAGCAAAAACAGATATCAGAAATAAAGTCTGATTTTATCAACAATATGACCCATGAGTTCAAGACGCCGATAGCTACCATCAATTTGGCAGTGGAGGCCCTTCGAAATCCACAGTCAATTGAGGATAAAGACAAGGTGCTCCGTTATCTGGGTATGATAAAAGATGAAAACAAGCGCATGCACGCCCAGGTCGAGAATGTTCTCAGAATATCAAAATTGGAAAAAAACCAATTGGATATCAGTAAGGATAGGGTAGATGCCCACGACATTATTGGTGATGCGGTGGCGCATATCGAATTAATCGTAAAAGACAGGGGAGGCTATGTCAAAACGTATCTAGAAGCCCCTAGGGCAGAAATTTTGGCCAACGAAATGCATATGACCAATGTTATGGTCAATGTTTTAGACAATGCGGTGAAGTATTCACCCGAAGCCCCCAAAATTGATGTGTACACTGAAGTCGTAAAGAACCATTTGATCATAAAAGTTCAGGACCAAGGGGCCGGCATGAGCAAGGCAGTGCTAAAAAAGGTTTTTGAGAAATTTTACCGGGAACATACCGGTGACATACATAACGTTAAGGGGCATGGCCTGGGCCTGGCCTACGTAAAGAAGATTGTTGAAGACCATCAGGGAGAGGTTTATGCAGAAAGCGAGAAAGGAAAAGGCAGTACTTTCTACATCAAACTTCCATTAATATAAAAACTATGGAAACAGAGAACAAAAAAATACTATTAGTTGAAGATGATCCCAATTTTGGCATTGTGTTGAAAGATTATCTTTCTATGAACAATTTTGACGTTGTTCTGGCCAAAAACGGCATGGAGGGATTTGAGAAATTCAAAAAAGACAATTTTGATGTCTGTATATTGGATGTCATGATGCCCTATAAAGACGGCTTTACACTAGCAAAGGAAATTCGTGAAAAGAATGAAAACGTGCCCATAATCTTTCTGACCGCCAAAACCATGAAAGAAGATGTGCTGAAGGGTTACAAAGCTGGCGCAGATGATTATCTCAACAAGCCTTTTGATTCAGAAGTACTGTTGATGAAACTTAAAGGTATACTTCAAAGAAAGGCATCGAACACTTTGGCAGACAGCAAACAATTTGAATTTCAAATAGGCAATTTTCATTTGAATTCTAAACTGAGGTTCTTAAAGTATAAAGATGAAGACCCTATTAAACTATCGCCAAAAGAGAATGAGCTTTTGAGGCTATTGGCCTTACATGAAAATGATCTAATGCCGAGAGAATTGGCACTTACCAAGATTTGGAGAGATGACAATTACTTCACCTCAAGAAGTATGGATGTGTACATCGCCAAACTTAGAAAATATCTGAAACGTGACGATGTGGTCGAAATCTTGAACATTCACGGTGAAGGTTTCAGATTGGTGGTAAAATCTGAAAAGGAAAAATAACAAGAGCAATAGATCTTTGACCAAAAGAACCGTCTTCTCTGAGGACGGTTTTTTTTAAACTCAAGATTACTTTCGTTGTTGGCTTTTTATTTTCTCAAGCACCTGTCTGACAATTTCTTCTGGCGAGGCGGTGATTGAAGCGGTAACAGCGCCTTCTGGAGGTTCAAGGGCATCAAATTGCGATTGTAGAAGGGTTTTGGGCATGAAATGTCCTTTTCTGTTTTCCAACCTTTTCTGTACCTCAGATATCGATCCTTTCAGATAAACAAAACGCACAGAATGTCCAATTCCCTCCGAAAGAACGTGTCGGTACCTTTTTTTCAATGCAGAACAAGCGATCACACACCCTCTTGATATATGTTCTTTGGCCAAGTCGTTCAGGCTTCTGAGCCATTCAGCTCGGTCATCGTCGTTGAGGGGTACACCAGAGGCCATCTTTTCAATGTTTTCTTTCGAATGGTAATCATCCCCATCAAAAAAAGGTATGCATAGTATCTGCGCCAACAACTTTCCAACGGTAGTTTTTCCCGTACCTGAGACACCCATGACAAAAAATATTCGATTTAGGTCAGTCATCGCATAGCGATTTGATTCGACTTTCAAGTTTTTTTACAACTTTTTCGGTGGTCTCATCATGACTGACCCAAAGAATGCTTTCGTTCTTTCGATACCATGTCAACTGTCGTTTGGCAAACCTTCTGGTGTTCTTCTTGATTTCTAAAACGGCTTCTTCATAAGGCCCATGTCCCTCGAAATGTGCAAACAGCTCTTTATAGCCAACGGTTTGCAGTGCATTCAGCCCTTTGTGTTCAAAGAGTGATTTGGTTTCTTCCACCAAGCCATTGGCCAGCATCTGGTCAACCCGCCGGTCGATGCGGTCATAAACGACCGATCTATCTGCATTTAATCCTATATAAATAGTTTTGAAGAATCGTTTTGCCTTCTTTTTTTTGAGAAAAGAGGAATACGGTTTTTTAGCGACCAAGCAAACCTCTAAGGCACGAATCAAGCGATGTGGATTTTGAAGATCTACCTTTTTGTAATGTTCGGGATCATGTCGTTTCAACTCTTCTTGCAGATACGCTATGCCTTTTTCTTGTAATGCCGAGACCAATAATCGACGTACACCCGGGTCAATTTCAGGAAAGTCGTCAAGGCCTTTGACCACTGCATCCACATAAAGACCGCTGCCACCGACCATAATGACGACCTCTTTTGTTTGAAACAATTTTTTTAATAACGCAAGGGCTTCTTGTTCGAAATCACCGACAGAATAGGGTTCAAAAATACTTCTATGTTGTATGAAGTGATGGGGCGCTGCGTTCAATTCTTCCTCTGACGGCACGGCAGTGCCTACTGTCATTTCCCTATAGAACTGACGGGAGTCGGCCGAGACAATTTCAGTCTCAAAATGTTGCGCCAAGGCTATGGCCAACCTGGTCTTGCCTATGGCCGTGGGACCGACGACGCATACAAGAACTTTTTCCTCCATACATCAATCCTCTAAATTATGGCCACATTTTCTGCAGAATTTGGCATCATCACGTTGAATTTCACATCCACAATCTGAGCAGCTTCTGCCATCGCTTTCAACATTTTGTTTTTTCGTAGATCGGGTATATTCTGCCGATACAATTCCCGTGGGCACTGCGATGATCCCATAGCCGATGATCATGATAAGCGTAGCAAGAAATTGCCCGAAACCGGTTTCAGGTGAGATATCGCCATAGCCTACCGTGGTTAGTGTGACAATCGTCCAATAAATACTATGCGGAATGCTGTTAAAGCCGTGTTCGGGACCTTCGACCAAATACATGACCGTACCCAAAAGCACTGAGACGATCAAAACAAAGAACACGAAAATGAAGATCTTTGCCCTGCTCGCCCTGAGCGCCCTGAGCAGGTTGTTCGATTCCCCGACAAAGCGCACCAGTTTCAGAATTCTGAAGACCCGCAATAACCGTAAGGCACGAAAGGCGGTAATATACTGTGAGCCCACCACGAAAAATGATAGGTATTTGGGAATGGTAGAAAGAAAATCAACGACCCCGAAAAAGCTGAAAATGTACTTGCTGGGCTTTTTGATGCAGATGATTCTCAAAATATACTCTATAGTAAAAAGTACGGTCACGATCCATTCAGAGATATCGAGAAACTTGTGGTATCTGATGTCAAAACGCGGCACGCTTTCGAGCATTACCACAATGATACTGTAGAGAATGACTATCAATAAGATGATATCGAACAATTTGCCCGCTGGGGTATGGGTGCCATAAATCACCTCATGAAGTTTTGCTCTCCAGCTTTTGTTCGATTTTTCCACTTTTAGTGACTACTGATTCAGTTCGACAATCTTTAAGGCCTTTTCTTTTCTCAGATACGATTCAATGATGTGTGTGGTATGGGCATCGCCCTGCATCGGGGTAATCAACGATTCTAAGATATGAATATTATTGATCTGATGGTTCAAATCAACAAAGGCAAAGCCTTTGAACATGCCCTTTTTGATGAGAAACACACTTCGTTCACCTGTTTGCCTCCCTCTATCGATCAATATGAGATTTCTGTTTTCGGTACTGTACTTTTTTAAGATGTCTTGCACCTTTCTATTGTGTTGTTCTTGTGATTTTCTTTCTGATAGCTGATGTTGTTCATTGAGTTGCACCAGAAAGTTTTTAGAAGCCCTCATCGAACCAAAGCTGCTCAATCTGGCCACCTGCCCATTGGCCCTTTCTGCGGTAAAGTTCAAAAATCCCTTGGCGTCGGTATGGGTATATACCCCATGTGAATAACCCGTATGGGCACCTTTTTTGTTGTACGGGGGAATGGTCTTTTTCACTTCATGGTACTCTTTCAACAAGGCGGCCAATTCGCTTCCGGTTTTTTCGTAAGAAACTCTTTTGGTTTCTTTTTGCAGGGCTCTGGCCAACTTTCCGACATTGGTAAAATGTTGGTTTACCCGTTTTTTGATGTTCTTTGACTTTCCTATGAAAATGATTTCTCCTTCTTTGTTGTGCAGATAGTAAACACCGGTCTCAGACGGCATCTCTTCGACCATATCCAATTGTCGGGGCGACAGTTCCCCCAAAGATTCTGCCCGTACCGAATCTTTCAAAATCGATTTATCGGTGTCTTTGGCCAACAGTAATTTGAAAAGCTTCAGGGTGGCGGTGGCATCGCCGTTTGCCCGATGACGGTCGCTTACCGCAATGCCCAATGAACGTACCAACTTGCCGAGGCTATGTGATTCGGCTTTGGGAAGCAGTCTTTTTGACAGGTCAACGGTGCAGAGTGTCTTTCTTTGAAAATCATACCCCAGCCTTCTGAACTCGGTTCTGAGTATCCGGTAATCAAACTGGGCATTATGGGCCACCAAAACAGTATTTTCCGTAATCTCAACGATACGTTTGGCCACTTGTTGAAACTTGGGCGCAGTACGCAGCATTTTGCTATTGATCCCCGTAAGTTTGGCAACGTAGGGCTGTATCTCACGTTCAGGGTTCACAAGGCTGATGAACCTATCAACGACCCCATGACCATCGAAACGGTATATGGCTATCTCTATGATGCCTTCTTCGTTGTATTTTCCTCCGGTACTTTCAATGTCCAGTATGGCGTACATACGATCTAATAATTTCTACTCCCAAAAATACTACTTCCGATGCGCACCATATTGCTACCCTCTTCAATGGCAATTTTGTAATCACCACTCATGCCCATCGATAGAATGGTACTCTTGGGAAGTCGTTCTTTTACGTTGTCGAAAATAGTCCTTAAATATCGGAATTCTTTTCTGACTTGGTTCTCATCGTTGGTAAAGGTGGCCATTCCCATTAGTCCCATGATATTGATATTTTGAAGGGATTTGAATTCTGCCGAAGATAAAATTTCATGGAGCTCTTTCTCATCAAGGCCGAACTTGGTAGCTTCTTCAGCAATGTGCATCTGAAATAGGCAAGAGATCACACGGTCATATTTCTTGGCCTGTTTGTCAATTTCTTTTAACAACCTGAAACTGTCGACCCCATGCACCAATGACACGTATTCGGCCATGTATTTTACCTTGTTGCGTTGTACGTGGCCTATCATATGCCATTCGATGTCTTTTGGTAGGGCCTTCCATTTTTCGGTCATTTCCTGAATTCGGTTTTCACCAAAAACACGATGCCCGGTATCATAGGCCTCCAGAATTTCCATGTTTGATTTTGTCTTTGTGACCGCGACCAGTACCGCATGGTCTGACAGGCTATTTTTGATGTGTAGGATATTTGCTTTTATCGACATTGTTCAAAGCTCATAAATCGTCAACCCACTTCGTAATTTGGGTTCAATATACGTGCTTTTGGGGGGCATGACCAAACCG
>JANQOD010000267.1 GCA_028289745.1 Allomuricauda sp.
GTGGTCGTCCCGATAGTTATCGGGAGCGGCAGTCTCGAAAACCAGACCTCTTCTTTTTACTGGAGGAATGGCAGAGTGGTCGAATGCGGCAGTCTTGAAAACTGTTGAGGGTCACACCTCCGGGGGTTCGAATCCCTCTTCCTCCGCTTAAGGCAAAGCCCGTTTTCTATCAAAAACGGGCTTTTATTTTTAGAGTGCGCAACTTTGGTTGCTTGAACGAACAAAAACAAAAGAACGGTATTGCGAAGCAATATGGGCTTTATTTTCTGGTGCATTGGTCGAGGGAACACGAAGTGAATCCCTCTTCCTCCGCTGAGAAACACCTTCTCGACACAAAAAACCTGTAAATAATTGATTTACAGGTTTTTAATTTTTTATAGTTTCAAAGGCAGAAAATTTTTGCGAAATAATTGGAATAGTTACCTGTGCAATAGAACCATCAAACTCGATAAACTAGGTCCAAAGGTTTTCGATTGTATCTATACCCTCAATTTTCATCAAGTTTTCAAGGGGTTCGTCCAATACCTTGGCTATTTTCAGTAGAGAAAAAAAAGTAACGTTCCGCTCACCCTTTTCTATAAGGTTATACCCACTGCGAGAAAAACCGCAACGGTCGGCAACAAGTTTTTGTTTCATCTTTTTGCTTACCCGTATGGCACGTAAGTGCGCTCCGAGCATGCGCTGGACAACTGCCTTTAACTTTCTTTCTTCTGGGGTAAGATTGACCAAGTGGGTATTCGGTTTATACTAGAGTACACATTTTAAAGATAAAGGGTTCTATCGCAATACTTTAAAAACATCCATGAACTGCAAATTTTATCCATCAAAGAACAATCTTGGGCACACGTATATGTATAACACTCGAAATGTTGGAAAGGCTATGTATATCAAATTGCGGATGTCCAGTGTTCTTGCCACGCCATTTTAGCTCAGGTTAATAGATTTGAATTCACTGCGGGATACGGGTTGTTTTACAATGAATTTGAAGTGCTCAACGATATATCCGGCATTGAGTATTCAACACCAAAAATCGGCAAGATTTATGAGTTCTCAATAGATTATGCCCTTTCAAACAAAAGATTTGTGGGAATTGGATACGCACTTACTTCAAATACATCGACCATTGATGGCAGCATTCTTTTCAATGAAGGCCTAGGATTGTCGTTAGACAACTATCGTCTGGAATACGAAAATCAGTTCTATGATATTCATTTTCGAAAAGAGTTTGAAAACCATATACATTTAACAGTAGGTTTTTTCTATTATCGATATTTTAGTCCAAATTTGGGTTTTGACAACCTTGGAAGTGAAAATACTTTCATTGAATTTGAAAACAATATTGCCCGTGCTGATGATTTGGGCATTTCGACTTCCGTGGATTATTTTTTCCCCTTAAAGGATTATTTTGAGATTGGATTTAGAGGAAAAATATTTTATTCACTCGTAGGGATTGAGGGTATTTCGATTATCCCACTTCTAAAGTTTAGCTTTTAAGGTATTACAAAACTATTATCTGTTCTCTGAAACGAAGGTTTTTTCGAATTCATTTCTCAACAATTGGAATTTGTATTTGATCAACTCTCAAAAAAAGGTTCTTGGTACCGTCTTGGCGTGCTGTTCATTGCTTCCCTGATGAATTCAAATCAGTCAACAATGATCACAGCTAAAATTTCAATTTTTCCTCTTTGTCCCAAAGCCCCCAATACGCTCCTACGTCACCTTCAGCCCCAACTTTCCAAGATTCATCGAATGATGAGAAATAGAATATTTCAATATCGTCTTCTTGGGCCCATTTTTGGGTATTGATGAAGTATTTTAAAGCGTTTTCATAAGAGGGATAAGCCCCTTCAAGATTGGTGCCCTTGCTTGGCCATCCTGTTTCGGAAATAATGACTTTTTTGCCATTGCCCGCCCGTAATGCCCTTTGATACATATCTTTCATGTAGAGCAAAGAGTAGTCAAGGTCACATCCTTCCCAAAACGGATAGCAATTGGCCAGGATGATATCACAGGCTTCTGTAATTCTGGGCCTTTCCACAAACTCGTAGTAAGCGTCAACGTAGCCCACGATCGTATTCGGAAGCGCTTCTTTGGTTCGGTGAAGAAAACCCAATAATTCATCTTCTTGAAGGTCGCCACGGTACATGACCTCATTGCCCACGGCCGCTATATCGACATAGCCCTCTTTTGCAAGTTCGATGAGACCCGCTACCTCCTTCTCGTTGGTGCTCGGGTCATCGCCCAACCAAGCGCCCACCAAGGTTTTGATACCGTATTCTTGGGCAATGCGGGGAATGGTCTCATTGCCATCCGTACACGAAAAAGAGCGTATCCACTTGGTGTAGGGTTTTATAATCTCCATTCTTCTGCGTATCTGATCTTCGGTGATCTTATCCCCTGGCTTTTGACCCTCTTCATACGGACTAAAACATAACCCATGCATACCCTCTTCGAGAACTTGCCTGCTCAGGTTTTTCAATTCATCAGTAGTCTTGCCCGCATAATCAAGGGCTGCCAATGCCAAAAACTTCTCTTTTCTGCCCGACGACATAATCTTATCTATTTATCTATCCCCAAATATACCATACCCTTACAGTTCACCTCGCCTTTCAACCAATTGTTTCTTTATCTCACGGGCTTTTTCTTCTGTCAAACTATATTTCCACATTACCCATACAGCCAGTGCCGCGGTAAAAGACGGGATCACTATATCGGCGACCCTAAGTCTGTTCATGGTCTCCAATGTCTGCTCGGTGACATTCGGATCAAAGCCTACTATTTTCAATACCAATCCACCCAAAACCAGTGCAATGGCCTGGCCCAATTTGACCATCCACCAATAAATGGCCCCAAAAGTACCTTCCTTTCTTGGCATACCGTTTTCCAATTCATCTAAATCGCATACATCTGCCGTCATACTCATCATCAAGGTAAACAGGCCGCCCATTCCGAAAGCGAACAAAGGAATCGGCAAGAATATGAGCCATGGTATCTCACTGCCCGGATCTATGCTGAACCAAGACATTCCGATATTATCCAATACGGGGTTCAACGATTCAAATAGCGAACCCACGGCAGAATTCAACCCTTTTCCCAAGCTGGTTTGGTTGAATTCACTGTTCAGTTCTTTATCAAAACCCCACCATTTTAGTAGATAACCGATAATCGATAGAACCGTGGAGATTATAAAGGCCCTTTTCTTGCCCCATTTATTGGACATTCTCGAAATTATCGGAATCACCAAAAATGCCGTGATCATCGCATTGATCGTATTGAACCAAGCCGGCCAGGTACCCGCCAATTCATAACTGCCATTATAGATGTAGAACACAATGATGAAAACGCCGAATGCGGCTACAAGCTGAAATCCGTTAAATACCAAAAATGTGGCCCCACAGAGCTTCATGAATGGTTTGTTTTTAGATACCTGAACAATACCTGCGAACAATTCTTTCATATTCGTGGCAAGTGTCTTAAAGTTGATCTCTTTTCTGTTTTCCATGTTTGTCGAGTCAATGCCCCGACAAAACAAAGCCGGCAGAATGCCGAACACCACACACATTGCACCTACAATAAGTGCCATGGTGCGAACACCTTCGGTTTGTGTATTGAACGTATCTGAGTCTGGAATGATCACATATAGCCAAGGCACTATCATCCACGCAACCTGCCCCATGGTATTGGCAAATGCCATTAATCGTGTACGCTCATTGTAATCGGGCGTCATTTCATATCCCAGGCCGACCAATGGGGTGGCAAACATCGTATTACCGACGAGGAATAGAATTTGAAGAACCATCACATGCCAAATGATGTATGATTGAGAGGCATTGTCATCAAGCTGCCACATCAAAAAGAAGAGCACACCACTTATTATCGCGCCCCAAAATATATAGGGCCTTCTACGTCCCCATTTAGATTTGGTGTTGTCAGAAATAAAACCCATTATGGGGTCGGTCACACCATCGAATATTCTTGGCAAACCTCCCAAAAGTCCTGCCCATAAAGGGTCAACGCCCCAAGCGGTCAGTAAGAAAAATTGAATGAAAACACCTAACGTACCCGGTAAAATGTTCAATATAAAATGACCTGCACCAAAGGCGGCTTTTTGTCTGACAGGGACCTTGTCTTTTGCAGCAGTTATGATTTTTGACATAATTAGTTGGTTTTAGTCGCAACCACTATAGTTTGTATAGCCTGCGGGTTAATAGAAATCGTATTGGAATTATCACCCAAGGCCAATGAAAATTGCTTGGTTTGTTCGGTAGGGTTGAACACTATCACCGCAATAGATCCATCTAGATTTTTGGCAGCGGTGACCTGTAAGGAATCAACTGGGTTTTCAAAACCGATTCTTACCGCTCCCGGACGTATGTATTTACTGAAATGGGACAGGATATAATAGATTGGGGTAAAATATACCTCATCTTTTTCAGGATCGACTATTATCGGGGCCAGGCACCAGTTCTTGAACCAATTGGGGCCACCTTGCCTGTTCAACACCATGTTCCAATCGATCCACCCATCGACCCAATTGTTCAGGCAACCAATAATGTCTCGTGCATACCGGTACACCGGGACATATTTGGGGTGAAGGTGCCTGTCTTCGTCTGGTGCCCAGTCATACCCCCAATCGGTCGCTTCTTTAGACCAGTACCATGCATCATCTTGCCATTTGGGCACCTCGGCATCAACACAGGCCTCTGATTGGATCAGATATTTGTCGGGTGCCTTTTTATGGGCGTATTGCAAAGCATCGGGAAACACTTCATACGTGCTGGCGTACCAATGTACCGCAGTACCATCATAGTATTTTGAGGTAGCCTCGTTCTTGTACATTTCATCGACCCATTCTTTCAAATGCTCACGGTTTTGGTCGTATCCCAAAATCTTGACTTCGGCTTTGCCATCGGCTTCCAATTTGGGTCCCAAATGGTTTTGTACAAATTGTGTCATTGCCTCTGGCGTAAAGTGCATGCTCTCCCAATTGTTGTCATTGCCCAAAGGTTCGTTCTCTACCGTAAAGCCCCAAATATCGATTCCCTCGGCTTTATAGGCATCGATATACTTCGAAAAGAACAGGGCCCAAGTATCATGATATTCGGGTAAAAGTCTACCTCCGCGCCAATCGTTGTTGTCTTTCATCCAAGGCGGGGCGGTCCATGGTGATGCCAAAATCTTGAACCCATCTTTTGATATGGCCATTGCCTCTTTGATCATGGGGATGATGTCATCACGGTCTTCGTCAATGGAAAAATGTTCCAGTTCATTGTCATCCCTGACCGGCGCATAAGAATAATTATTCAAGGAGAAGTCACAAGAGTTCATGTGGGTGCGCGTCAATGAATACCTTGCTCCATCCTCACCAAAATAGGCTTCCAAAATCTTATGGCGGTTTTGTTTGCCCAGTTGGTTCAACAAATGTGCCGATGCCTCGGTAAACGACCCTCCAAACCCCGTAATGGTCTGAAACTCTTGGTCGGGCAATAGCTTTATGGATGCAACATTTTCATCGGGGGAGATCGCTGATATTTTTTTTAGTTTGTGCCCATTGGCAGAGGTTTCGAACACCGTGACGTTCAAAGACATTGGTTTTTCGTTACACCCCAACATACCCATGATCAATGTGATAAAAATGTAATGGTTCAGTGTTCCCATTCCCCGATAGCTTACTGTTCATTTTTTAATGGTGAACTTTGATTTCACTGGTCATAGGTGGTGCCAATACCTCGCTCAGCAATGCCTCTTTGTCACCGTTGTACGTTTTTGTTATGGGGTTGCCATTTCTGGTCAATCCCTCAAATGCACCTTTATCCACTTCATCCCAAAGTGCATATTTGGCCTTGCCCTCGACCGTGAACAGGCCAAAGTGCTTTTCGGAATTTCCGGGATTGTTACCGCCTTTCCAGGGCTCATCAAAACCTTCGAAATAAAAACAAGACATTTTGGCTTCGTTTGTCCAGTCACGCATGTGTTGGTAATACAATGCTTCTTTGTACTCGTCGCAGGCTCTGGAGCCCTTTGGCCCATAATAACCATCGGAGAAACTTGCCCACCCCGTTTCACCTATATGAATGGGTTTATTGACCCCCAGACCTTCCATATAATCCTTTACGGCTTGGTATTGGCCCATGGCATAATGTTTTGCCCTCAACATAGCGACATCCAATATTTCCAAATGGGTCATGTCGCTATGTCCTTCAATCGGTTTTTGCCAAAATTCAGGCTGATAGTGGGTGTCGTGCATGGGGTAGGTATGCACGGAAAGGAAATCTACCGCTTTTATCAATTCATTCAAATCCTCGACGTGATATTCTTCTCCACCGCCGCCCCATGACGCAAAATTATCAGAGCTTGTAATCCATAAATCTTTGGACAGCCTTCCTTCTTTTTTAAGGTTTTGCAAATGGTTGACCCATTTTAAGATTACATCTGGTTGCACATAGTAGCTTGCCGCCCATTTAACCATGGCCTCATTGCCAACGGCCAGAACCTTTACAATGTCTGGGTACTTGTTGGCAAGCCTCACGGCTTCTTCAACCTGTGGCCCGTTGTCTGCACTTTCCCGGTTATGATCCGGTTCCCTATCCGTCCAGGCATCGAGACAATCAATCCATATACCCAGCATAACGTACATTTCGAGCTCAGGGTCTTCTTTTTTCAGCTCGGTAATGGCTTGTAGCAGGTTGGCTGCTTGTGGTTTATGCACTTTATAGGTGCGAAGCACTTTAATGCCCATTGCGGCCAATATTTTTACATCTTCCTTAAGCTCGTCCATCGTTGGCTCAATGCCGTGGTCGGCATGTCTGTATCCGCCATAAGACATGGCCAAATATTCTGGGTTTCCTAAAATGTCGTTTGCGCTTAGACTCAATTCTTTTGTCACGGTTTCGGTTTTGCTTTCTGTTTTCGAATTGTTTTTACATGAAAATATGAATACTGGCAATAACAAGTATATGATTATTCTTATGTGGTGCCTCAGCTGTGTCATGCCCATTTCTATTTTTTAAATGATACGATAATTTTCTCAATTGTTCCCGTTCTATCAAAAACTTCGGTGCTTGTTGCAACATCGAGTTTAAGACTGTCGAATTCAAGCGTCGAATTTTCATGGAAATCCACTTTTATACCCTCCTTTTCTCCCAATTTATAAACAATCGGCACTTGACAATAGGTAAAACAAAGAGAATCTTTTTCCAATTCAATTTTTTGCACTTCTTTTTTTAAGTTGGTGTATTTGAAAGTTTTAGAATGCTGCAAATATTCTTCTTTTCGTAACAAGTGCGGACTAAAAATCAATCTACCACCCTTTACAAAAATGCCCAATTCACCAAACCGGTTCAGAATATCTTCTTTCACTTGGCCTGTCATACCGGGTTGTTGGGCGCCCTTGCCCTCTGGGGTATGGGAATAGGGGTCTGTTGGAAAAGCACCGTACAATTCAGGCGATTTATGCACCCCTATGCCTTCGTTGATTTCATAATAATGTTCTAACAATCGACCGATGGTCTCTTCATTTTCTTGTTCATCGATCGCTCTCAAACAGGTTTCTTGAACGGCAAGGAGCAATTTAGAAACCATGTGCCAATAGATCGAGCCCAGCCCTTCATAGCCGAAGAACGTTCCCGATCGCCCTGTAAAGGCCTTGTGGTTGAAAACTTGCTCAAAAGCTTGCAATAGCAATGGGGCATCCTTCTTTACGAGGGCCCTATATTTTTCGGGCAGTCGTTCCAAAGCCTCTTCTAAACTATTGGCATTGTTGAAGCTTCCATTAAAATGATAGCCCCCATCAATATCTTTCTCTACAATTTCCATGTTTCCGTCTTCTAAAAGCCGTTTTGCCAAATCTGATGCCACAATATTGGCTAATGGTATATTGTTTTTCTCGGAAAAACGGGGAAGTGCTTTATTGGGGTATAATATATAGCTATACTGATCATGTCTAAAAAGTTTGCTCTTCTTGAGTGCATCCAACACTTCAAGAGAAGCTTTGCCCGACAGATACTTGGCACTCAGTACCGCCACCTGACCTTCCAACATCTCTGATAGATATGAAACGGACACTTCGGTATCATTCTCGACCGTCATTAAATTATAGGCGTGATATAGATTGTCTGGGCGTTTGTTGGCATCGATACTATGCTCTACATATCGTAAGGTGGCCCGAACAAATTGAAGCACATCTGTCTTTGCAATGGTTGTCTTCTTCGCACTGAAACCATTTTTATAAATCGTATTTCTGTACTGGCTACTGGTATTTCCCAGTCCATCCATCACGGTTTTTCTATCCGTGTCAGCAACCTTACCAGAAAGAATGGGCAGGTTTTTGGCAAGTATCCCGGTTACACCATTGAAAAATTGGGTGAGTTCTTCTGAAATATAATACCCATCATTCGGTATGGTTTCGACCAGCTCTTCAAAGAATTTTAAAAACCTTCTCAAATAGTATAAGGTTACCATAGAGACACCATTGCCCACCAAGGCATTGTTGGCATCATTCCATTCAGGTCTTTGGGTGTTCATCCAGATACCGCCTTCGGGAATCAAATTGGATACTTTTGCCAAAACCGTGGCCAACAATTTTTCAAGCAGGTTTACATGGTGTATCGATTGGTCGGTGTCTTTCAACAAGGCTGCATCGGCACCTATTTGACCTCTTTCCCCATTGATCTTGTCATCGAGTTCAGTATCAAAAAGTATAGTGTCCTTTGGGTTTTTAAGAATATCGCTGTAATTTTTTATTCTATAGGGAACGTTGGCGTACACAAAAATGTTCTCATTGAAATAGGTCGCCAGTTTACCGGGATAATGCTCTTCAATAAATTCTAAGAATTTTAGGAGATAAATGATTTGATGATCCCCCCAATAACCGATATATGACCAAGGGTCATCGGGTTCTATGGTTTCCCAGTCAAAACCATCTTTGGTGACCCGATAGGGGTTATAGCCATCAAAAGTGGTCGCGTTCACGAATTTGAAGATCATGCTCTCGATGAAGTCTGGATAGGAACGTGCCAAGGCCTCCCAATTTTGAAAAATGTCGCGCCAGTTGCCCTCATAATCTAAAACCTTTTTGCCGTCATCTGTTTCGGTATTGATCGAGAACTTGTTCCATGGGCGGCTTGGATCGCCATGTCTTCTGCTAAATTTCAGGGGCATGTACTCAAAAGCGAGTCTTCTGAAATCGGCATCTTCTTCGTCTTCGGCACATTGTTTCAAAAAACTATGCGAAAACCTTTCGGGAAGTTCTTCCAAAACCCCCTTCTTGCGTTGGTAAACTTTCTTATTCGCCTTTTTGATATAGTTACGAAAATCTGTTCTTTCAATTTCATAACCGTTGTCAAAAATACCTCCACGCATGATGTTGAAGAGCACGTTTGAAAAATGCCGTGTATCCCTCATCTTATCCGCTGTCAGTTGTACGGCATCTGCAGCGGTATTCAACACCAATAGTTCTTCAGAGCCTTTTTTAATATCTTCTTCGACAAGGCTGAAAAGATTTTTTTCGGTTTTAATCAAATGGGAAATTTCAGCCATATCGACTTTTGACTGATTTACCTCGGCAATCAACATCCAGTGCTTTTCAGTATTTGGTCTTAAACTGACATCAGCATTTATGAAATAAGCTCCTTTTTCGGCTTTGATGTCAACTTCTTGCCCAATTGCCTGTCCATCCCTAAAGGCTTCCAGCTGTATGGAAGAAAGCAAGTATTTCGCCTTTTCCATCCCTGTCGACCAAACAGTGGTCGCCTTCAACGCTTCACTGGGCTCTGCCCTATCGACTATAATCGCACTGAGGGCATATATGCCCAAACCTATATCGGTTTCAAGCTCGTTTTTCTTATAGGCATCGACAAGATTGCTGCTTGCATTTTGCAATGCAGAAGCCACACCATAGGGCATGATATTCTGAATTCCGTCCAAAACCGTTATTTCAACCTCGGCTTTACCGTTATTGACAAGGGTCGATTTCTTTACAAAACCAAATCTGCTACCAGCGTTCCAGCGGTAACGAAAAGTCAGGCCCAAATCTTCGTTTATTTCTTCAAAGACGATTTTATTTCCATAACTGTTCTTATAAAGATTTCTATGGATTTCATAGATGCCCGGGTACTTATCTGAAAAAGGTTCCCATAAGAAAACCTTTCCCTTGGCCTGCACCTTAAGTATGGTCTTGCTGCCCGTTATATCGGCCGATTCTGTAATTTTATCGTCTGTATAGTAAGGAAACAAAGCCGACTCAGCGTTTTGTCTTCCAGCCGATAATCCGCCATTGCTAGAGATGAACATCCAATGATTTGAATGGCTCACAATGCTCATAAAGAAAGGGCGCATGGTATCATAGTTTGAAATCTTATAATAGTCTTCTTCTTCAAACTGAACCTGTTGGCCCTTGATTTCTTTTCGAGTCGTATTGATTTTTGAGTTGCCTATATAAATTTTCTTTACAGACATTGATTGTTTTGGTTTGTGTATTTCAATGGTCAAAAAATAGGTTAGCAAAAATTGACTTAATGCCAACCTATTTTCTTGGGGTAATTTATGCTATTCTTGGATTATATCATCAATATAATAAATAGATCCATCACCAGCGGGTTGCCCAACATCGTCAAAATCAGGGAAAATAACAAACTTGTCATACCCATCTGCCAAGTTCAATGCTGTGGTTGAAAAGTCGAAGGTCAGTTCAACCCATGTGTTGGCAGTTGCCACTGTCTGATCTAGATTATAGGTGACGATGGGCCCTTGATTACCTTCTTTCTCCAATTGAAAACGAACATTTATACCTGCCTTTGGCGACCAAATCTTTACCTTAAACGTAGTTCCTTGACCAGCATCCAAATCAGATGGAAATATCTGGAACATGCCTGAGAACCAGGCCGCACCGCTAACCTTATCGAACTCATATACCGTTGCCGAGGCGTTGATTCCCGATTGGTCAGGGTTGGCAATCGGTGCCCCGGTTACGCCATCACCTTCTTCGAAAACACCCGAAAGTGTCTCATTAGATTCAAAATCAATCGGAAGGCTGGTGGCCGCGGTCGGAGGCGATGTAGCATTTCTATAGAAATAGATGTTGTCGAGATAGATGTCGAAGGGGTCGGTGTTGGCGCTCCCGTCGCTGTTGAACTGGCCGTCGAACTTCATCTGCACCACCGAGTCCCAGGTCATGCCCGTGAAGTCGCCGATCGGTAGGTCGACGCTGTTCCACGAGCCGGGGAC
>JANQOD010000288.1 GCA_028289745.1 Allomuricauda sp.
GAAACCACTAGAAAACAGCGTTTTACAACATTTAACCAACCGTTAACAACCATGGTTTCATACGATTGTTAGTTTTGTTGGTCGAAAGTATACTGATTATTTATATGGTAAGAGTTTTACTCGGTATCTCTTTATTGGTGGTGCTTGCCTGTTCAGAAAAAACCAATGAAAGCGCCAAAGTGTATTTTGCTGGGGAGATTGTCAACCCTACCAGTGATTATGTTGTTCTGTTCAAGGATGATAGTGTCATAGATTCTGCACAACTTGATGATAACAATCGATTTTCATTTTCCCTTTCAGGGATGAAGGAAGGCCTTTACCATTTCGACCATTCCCCAGAGTTACAGTATGTTTATTTTACGGAAGGAGATAGTATACTCATTCGTTTGAATACCGTTGAGTTCGATGAATCGCTCGTATTTTCCGGAAAAGGAAGCGAAGTCAATAATTTGCTGATCGAACTTTATTTGACACATGAAGAAGAAAAGCCTCTGGTCTACTCTTATTATAAGTTAGACCCAGAAGTGTTCACAAAGAATATGGATTCGCTCAGACAAGCAAAACTCAACTTGTTGGGCAGCCTACATGAAGAATATGAATTCAGTGACAATGCCTACAAAATGGCAAATGCATCCATCGATTACAACAACTTTATTTATCGTGAAGAATATCCGTTCTACCATAGAAAAAAGACCCAAGAAGACAAGACACATGAATTCGGTGAAGGCTTTTACGGTTACAGGCAGCATTTAGACCTAAACAATAAAGACCTCGCCTACTTCAGTCCGTATTACCATTACTTGAAGAATTATTTTAGCAACTTGGCCTATATGGCCTGTGCCGAAGACTGTGGTACAGAGATACTCAAATCAAAAAACCAGCTTCACTACAACAAGCACAAGCTCTATTTGGTCGACAGTTTGATACATGAAGAAGAGCTGCGCAACAACCTATTTAGAAACGTGGCCATGGACTATCTTTTGAAAGAGCATAAATGGAATGAAGACTGTGATAAGTTCATTGCCAAGTTCAGCAAGCTTTCAACCAATGAAAAGCACATTGAAGAAATTAATGATCTATATAAGGGCATTCAACGTTTGCAGCCCTTGAGCAATGTACCTGAATTGACCCTCGTCAACAATATGGGTGAAAAAGTGAGTTTAAGGGATATCACAAAAGAAAAGAAAACGGCCTTCTATTTTTGGTCGGGCACCCAAAAAGGGCACTTGCGAAACATTAGTAGGCATATTGCCAAACTGAAAGATAAGCATCGTGAATATAACTTTGTGGGCATAAACTTGAGAACATCACATGCGCAATGGCTCAACCTTTTGAATGAGTATGATTTAGATACCTTATGTCAATATCGCAGTGACGACTTTGAGGCAATACAGAAAGGTCTCATTCTCGATAATCTCAATAAATGTGTCATCACAAACGATTCATTGGTCATCGACGCATTCGCCAACGTTTATTATTCTTTCAAAAAGTAAACCCCACGAACAACCTTAGGTGCGGGGGTTTAGGTGCTCTTTAAAAAAGTTGGTCTTTACGAATTTCCTTTTTTGTAGTCTGCCAAGAACTTTTCAAGTCCGATATCTGTCAAAGGATGCTTAAGCAGCCCCAAGATGGCTGAAAGCGGACCGGTCATCACATCAGCACCGATCTTGGCACAATCAATGACGTGCATGGTATGGCGGATAGATGCGGCAAGAATCTCGGTCTCGAAACCGTAGTTGTCGTAAATGTGCCTAATTTCTGAAATAAGGTTCAGTCCGTCCGTAGAAACATCATCCAAACGACCAATGAACGGAGAAACATAATTTGCCCCTGCCTTGGCGGCCAAAATAGCCTGCCCCGGTGAAAAGACCAAGGTGCAATTGGTTCGAATACCCTTATCGGAAAAATATTTCAAGGCCTTTACCCCATCTTTGATCATGGGCACCTTCACCACTATCTGTTCATGAAGATCGGCCAACTCTTCACCTTCTTTCACCATGCCGTTGAATTCTGTGGCCACCACTTCTGCCGATACATCTCCGTCAACTATAGTACAGATATCGACGTAATGCTTCATGATATTATTTTTGCCCGTGATGCCTTCTTTGGCCATTAGGGAAGGATTGGTCGTCACACCATCCAGCACGCCCAATTGTTGGGCTTCCTCGATTTGATCAAGATTTGCGGTATCGATAAAAAATTTCATGCTTTTTATGAGGTTTTATGTTCTGTTAAAATTCATTGCGAATTTACAACATTAAGAAGTCGCATTTTTATATTCTCCAGCAAAAAAGTTTCAGTCGATCACTTGAATGGCAAACTCCCTAAAGACAGAATCTGAGCAAGTGGGGCTTCCATCGTATCCGTCAATATCATAGGCTTCGACGAACAGTTCAACCTCAAACCTGTAGACGCCCTCTTCCTCAGGAACACCAAAGAACTCGATAGATCTTCGGTTGATATCATAGAAGATTCCCGGTGGCAATTCTCCATAGACATCAAAATTATAGAAGTAATCGTTATCGTTGACCTCGTTTCGTATCTCGGCGGTAATGATACCGTAATATTCCTCACCCACAAGCCCAAGCTCCAATGGCTTATTGTGAATTTCTGGATCGATATTAAAAATGCACTCGTAAATTTCATCGCAGCCCTGAAGAAGAAGAAGTAGGCTTGCCAAAAAACAGAACCTCAATAACCTTTTATCTTTTTCCATGTTTTTTGAAAATCAAAAAACGTGCCATCACTTCATAGTTTATAGTGATTGAGCAAAAGTCTTTCATAAACCTTGCTGGGTAAAATTTTCTTTAGCACAATGGAAAGTTTTTGCGTGAATGCACCGACCAGATAGTGCACTTTTGGATTTTTTTTCTGAATTACACGATAGACCATTTTGGCCACCTGTTGTGGGTCTCCCCCGGCACTCACATGCTCGTTGATCAACTCTAGGCTTTTGCCATATTCTTGTTCATAGGGCGAACCTTTGATTACCGGGGCATGATATCTTCCGGCAGCGATATTGGTAGCAAAATCGCCCGGTGCGATATTGGTGATGGACACCCCGAACTTTTTGGTCTCCATTCTCAATGCCTCGGTAATCAATCCCAAGGCACCCTTGCTGGCCGAATAATACCCTCGAAACGGCAATCCCATATAGCCGGCTATCGAGGTGATGTTGATGATCAGTCCCCCACCCTGCTTTCTCATTTGGGGCAGCACGGCCTTCATCATATGTAACGGGCCATGAAAATTGGTATCGAAAACATTCAAGATTTCCTCATGTGGGGTTTCCTCTATAGGGCCTGTAATGCCAACACCGGCATTGTTGATCAACACATCCAACCGCTCTTCCCTCGAAATCACCTCTTCTATGGCCGACAGAGCACTTTCAGGCGATTTTACTTGCAATTGAATAAGTTCAAAGGCATTGAAGCCGGCATGGTTTTTTGGATCTCTAGTGGTTCCGTAAACCTGGTACCCCTTTTCTGAAAGATAGATTCCTATTGATTTTCCGATTCCGGAAGAGCCACCTGTTATCAACACGACCTTTTTTTTCATAGAAACATCCTTTCCCTACAAAGAAAAGCATAAATAAGTAATGGATGGGAGAGATTGTGGCACCGTATATTTTGGGCACAAAAAAAGGCAAGCTACCTACATCGCACCGCTACGACCGCATACCCTTGCTGCGTTCCCGCCCTGGGGGATTCTGCAGGAGCTGGTCGTGTAGGACTTGCCTATGCAAATATACGACCTTTTAAATTTGTGGCAATCGCCGCACATTCTTAATTTCGGGGAGAA
>JANQOD010000303.1 GCA_028289745.1 Allomuricauda sp.
AGAGATCCGCTCGGCTACCCACAGGTTGGTAAAAGATAGAAAAACCCTGTTGCTGCAAAAGTTTGATGAAGACAGGGCGGGCACTTACGAGATTTCAGAGGCCCAAAAACATATTCGAGCGCCTTTTGCCATGCAAATTGAAAAAGTCGCCGAAGTGGGGGAAACAGCCCCGAATATGCTCTATGTTGATAAGGAAACGTTAAACTATCCGTTATTGATAAGAAAGTGGCAAAAAGGCGACTATTTTTATCCGTTCGGAATGAAAGGAAAAAAAAAGATCGGCAAATTTTTCAAGGATGAAAAAATTGACATCCTTGCCAAACAAAAACAGTGGCTCTTGTGTTCTGGCCAAGAAGTTGTCTGGATTATCGGCAAAAGGGCCGATGAACGGTTCAAGATTACCGATAGAACAAAGAGTATTATAAAGTTTACCCTTCTATGAAGCGATCGTTATTGGTATTTTGCTTTTTGACCTTGGTCTGGTCGGTGGCTTTTTCGCAATCTGACAAAGAACCCGTGTTGTGGAGCCACGAAGTCGATAAAATTTCCGATACCGAATACAAATTGGTCTTCAAGGGCAAGATTGCCGACGGTTGGCACGTATATTCACAATATACCGCAGAGGGCGGATCGTTGCCAAGCGAGTTTTCTTTTGAAAGATCGGGCGAGGACTATGCACTGGTCGGAAAGACCGAAGAGAGCGAGACCATTACCGAATACAGCGATATTTTCGAGGTCGATGAAACTTTTTTCAAGAAAGAGGCCGTTTTTACCCAGCGCATCAAACTGTTCAGGGCCGAAGTCAACCAGATTACGGTGAACCTGTTCTATCAAGTTTGTAAAGAAGTCTGTATACCAAAAGATGAACTGTTCCAGATTTCCTTGGATGGCAGCGCGATCACCAAGACAAGCCAAGAAATTGACGAGCACAGTCAGGCGATGGCCGCCGACTTGCATCTCGACCTAAAAAACAAAGAATTGTTGACACAGGGTACATTGAACGCTTCGTCGGGCAATAATGCCATTTGGATGATTTTTGGCCTAGGGTTTTTGGGCGGTCTCATCGCCTTGTTGACCCCCTGCGTGTTTCCGTTGATCCCATTGACGGTGTCATTTTTTACCAAGCATACGGGCAACCGCTCAAAAGGTATCAAAAGTGCATTGCTCTACGGTTTTTTCATCGTATTGATATACTTTCTGTTAAGCCTGCCCTTTCATCTTTTTGATTCGGTCGATTCGCAGATTTTGAATACCATTTCGACGAATATCTGGCTCAACCTGTTTTTCTTTGCCATTTTCGTGTTCTTTGCCTTCTCGTTTTTCGGTTATTATGAACTGACCTTACCGAGTTCTTGGGCGAATAAAATGGACAGTATTTCGAGCAAGGTCGGTGGGGGCCTGGGTATCTTTTTCATGGCGCTTACCTTGGCGATCGTCTCATTTTCGTGCACCGGACCCATTCTCGGAGGGCTGTTGGGCAGTACCACTTTGGCACAGGGCAGTGTGGCGACCAACCTTTCTTCTGCCATGACGGGTTTTGGTCTCGCGCTGGCGCTACCATTCGCTCTTTTTGCACTGTTTCCGACATGGCTCAGTTCGTTGCCAAAATCTGGTGGCTGGATGACGACCGTAAAAGTGGTACTTGGTTTTTTAGAGTTGGCCTTGGCGTTTAAGTTTTTGAGCAAATCAGACCTAGTGGGCAATTGGGGATGGCTCAAACGCGAGATTTTTGTGGCCATCTGGATTTTGATTTTTTTGTTGCAAGCGCTCTATCTATTTGGAAAAATCAAGTTTCCGAACGACATCATTCCCAAAAAACTGGGGCTTGGTAGAGTATCCTTCGCCGTGTTGACCTTAGCTTTTATGATTTATCTGATTCCGGGCCTGACCAATACCGAGCATAGCCGCTTGGGACTTCTGAGCGGGATACTTCCCCCAGAGTTCTACAGTGTTTATGAAAAGGAAAACGATTGCCCACTAGGTTTGGTGTGCTATAAAGATTTTGAGCAAGGTTTGGCAGCGGCCAAGGCCCAGGGCAAACCCATTTTACTCGATTTTACCGGTTGGGGGTGCGAAAATTGTCGGCGGATGGAGGAAAATGTATGGAGCGATCCCAACATCTACCCCATGCTGCGAGATGACTATATCTTGATTTCATTATATGTAGACGATAGAAAAAAGCTTTCGAAAAACGAGCAATTTGAATTTCAATATGAGACGGGCCGTATCAAATCGATCAAGACAATAGGACAGAAGTGGGGTACCTTTCAGACCGTGAATTTCAATGTGGCTTCCCAGCCCTATTATGTGTTGCTTTCTCCAGAGCTGCAGGTGTTGGCCCCAGCGGTACAATATACAGATGTTGAAGCATATGAAGAATGGTTGAGATCGGGCTTGGGCAATTATGGTGTTGCGCTGCGACGATAATTTTGCAAAACGTTTTTCCTTCCCCTAAAATAGCAGTACTTTTAGTCTAAACAACTTGACTCTACCGAAATGCGGCTACTCAAAAAAATACTTTGGGTTTTATTGGTTCTTGTCGTTATCATATTTCTAGGGGGCATGATTTTTATGAATACGCTTACCCCCACCTATGAAGGCGAAAAAGAACTGTCACGACTTGAACAACCTGTTGAGGTCTATTTTGATACCTATGGCATTCCCCATATCTATGCTTCCAATGATGAAGATGCCTTTCGAGCGTTGGGCTATGTACATGCCCAAGATCGTCTTTGGCAGATGGAATTGCTCAGGCGTGTGGCAAAAGGCGGATTATCTGAAGTATTTGGAAAGGATTTGGTGAAGACCGATAAATTTTTTCTTTCCCTCGGCATTGATGAGAATACCAAAGAAACAATCGCAAAGCTGAATGGCGACAGTAGAGGGGTAAGGCTTTCGGAAGCTTATTTAGACGGGGTCAACCAATTTATCAAAGAAGGCCCTACGCCCGTTGAATTCTATTTGACCGGACTTGAAAAAACATCGTTCTCATTGGAAGACATTTACAATGCCGTGGGTTACATGGCCTTTAGCTTTGCCATGGCGCATAAGACCGACCCGCTATTGACCAATATCAAGAATCAGTTGGGTGAAGAGTACCTCAATGACTTGTTCATAGCCTCTGATACATCAACAGTTTGGATCAAGAACTACAATCAAAAAGAGATGGACTCCATTCCTTTGAACATCGCGGCGATGGCCAACGAGGCTTTGAAAAGACTGCCCGTTCCGCAATTTGAGGGAAGTAACAGTTGGGTCATTGCCCCTGAAAAGACCAAAAATGGCAAAGTCATTTTGGCAAACGATCCACACATTGGTTTTGCACAGCCTTCGGTCTGGTATGAGGCACATATCAGTACACCCACCTATGAAAAATATGGCTATCATTTGGCCGGGGTCCCTTTTCCCTTATTGGGGCACAATAGAGATCTGGCCTACGGCATGACGATGTTCGAGAACGATGATATTGATTTTTACTATGAGCAAGACCATCCGTCAGACAGCACAAAATATAAGACAGAAGACGGTTATGGTGACTATGGGTACGTTACCAAGAACATTAAGGTCAAAGATGCTGAAGCAGTATCTTTTACCTACAGGAAAACAAGACATGGCCCTGTTTTAAATGGTATCGCCGATCAGGTAAGGGGCGAACGGCTCATAGCCATGTCTTGGATTTACACTCAGGTCGATAATAAAATATTGGAAGCCCTATACGGTATTACGATGGCCGCTGACATTGAAGAGTTCAAATTGGCCTTACCCAAAATACATGCCCCGGGACTGAATGTGATGTATGGCGATGCCGAAGGCAATGTGGCTTGGTGGGCCTCGGCAAAGTTGTACCGAATGCCAGATAGTCTTTCCACAAAGTTGGTTTTGGATGGCACTTCGGGCGATGAAGAACGGTTAGGATTTCTCGACTTTTCAGATAATCCCCAAGCCGTCAATCCGCCATGGCACTATGTATACTCGGCCAACAATCAACCAGATTCCATTGCTGGAATGCTGTACCCAGGATATTACTTGCCCGAAAACAGGGCAAAGCGCATTGTACAGCTCTTAGACGACAAAGATGACTGGGACAAGGCATCGACCGGCCAAATGATTTTGGATGTTACTTCAAGTGTCAACCCTGGTATCGTCTCAGATCTGATCAAGCACATGGAGATGAGTGAATTAAGCGATGAACAAATAAAATTGCTCGATCAACTGAAAAATTGGGAAGGTGACTATACATTGGAATCCGTAGCGGGAACCTTTTATCACCGTTCTGAATATTTTGTATTGAAGAACACTTTTGAAGATGAACTGGGCCCAGAGCAGTTCAAACAGTTTTTGTCAACACATTTCATGAAACGACATATTGCGCCCGGTGCCCGAATGGAAGAAGGTATTTGGTGGGACGACGTCAACACCCAAGATAAGACCGAGACACGCTATGATATCATACTCAAATCTTTTCAGCAGGCATGGCAGTCACTACAAGAAGATTTCGGTTCAGATGTAACCCAATGGCAGTGGCAAAAAGTGCATACCGTTGAACACGGGCACCCTATCGGGCAGGTAAAGGCCTTGCGAAAATATTTCAACGTTGGCCCATATCCGGTATCTGGAACGAGGGAGGTCCTCAACAATATGTCATTTCGCTATGATAGTACACTGTACTATAGGGTCAATTCAGGTCCGTCGACCCGTCGAATCGTTGACTTTTCAGATATAGAGAACAGCATCAGCATACTGCCCACGGGGCAATCGGGAAACCCGTTGAGCAAGCACTATGACGATCAGGCCGAAATGTTTGTCAATGGCGAGTTCAGAAAAATGATGATGAATGAAGAGGAAATAAAGAGCGGTTCTGATGACCTATTGGTTCTCATGCCAAAAACGGATTGAACCTGAAACAGCAAAATTCCAAATCTCAAATTCCAAATCTCAAATTCCAAATCTCAAATCCCAAATCCCAAATCTCAGATTTCAAATTTCAAGTTTGTGCAAATTCGTTTCCAAAAACCACGATGGTACTTGACGAAGCACCAAGGTAAAGCACATGGTGTGCCGCCATTTTTAAGAACTGTTCGTACTTTGTTGGACAAAATTTCCTACTAAATTCGCGGTAGAACCCAAAAAGGCATATTTTAGGGCCAAACACTGACTAACCATGCTCATCAAAGTTTTTGGCAGCGCCGTTTTTGGCGTTGAGGCCCAGACCATAACCGTTGAGGTCAATGTTGACCAAGGCGTTGGCTACCATTTGGTAGGTTTGCCCGATAACGCCATCAAAGAAAGTAATTACCGCATAGCCGCGGCACTGAAGAACAACGGATATAAAATTCCAGGTAAGAAAATCACGATCAATATGGCCCCTGCCGATTTGCGCAAAGAGGGATCGGCCTATGATTTGACATTGGCACTGGGCATATTGGCCGCTTCTGCACAAATACAGTCAGTAGATATTGAAAAGTACCTGATCATGGGCGAGCTTTCTTTAGATGGAAGCCTACAGCCCATCAAGGGTGCCCTGCCCATCGCCATCAAAGCGCAAGAAGAAGGTTTCAAGGGGTTTGTCCTTCCCAAGAAAAATGCCAAAGAGGCGGCAATAGTTAGCGATTTAAAGGTTTTCGGCGTAGAAAACATCAAAGAGGTCATTGACTTTTTTGATTTGGGGAAGCCTTTAGAGCAGACCATTGTCGATACCCGTGCCGAATTTTACAAACAGCTTGATTTTCCCGAATTTGATTTTTCAGATGTAAAGGGGCAAGAGGGCATTAAACGCTGTATGGAAATCGCTGCCGCGGGCGGACACAATATCATCTTGATAGGGCCACCAGGGGCAGGCAAGACCATGTTGGCCAAAAGACTACCGTCAATTTTACCACCCATGACCTTGCATGAAGCATTGGAAACCACCAAAATCCATAGCGTTGTCGGAAAAATAAGGGATATAGGATTGCTGAGCCAACGTCCTTTTCGCAGTCCGCACCATACCAGTAGTGCTGTAGCTTTGGTGGGCGGGGGCAGCTACCCGCAACCCGGAGAGATTTCACTTGCCCATAACGGTGTGTTGTTTTTGGATGAGTTGCCCGAGTTTGAGCGCAAGGTGTTGGAGGTCATGCGACAGCCGTTGGAAGATAGGGAGGTTACCATTTCAAGGGCCAAGTTCACGGTCACCTACCCAAGTAGTTTTATGCTGGTGGCCAGTATGAATCCAAGTCCGGGCGGCTATTTCAATGACCCCGACGCTCCTGTGACCTCTTCCCCGGCTGAGATGCAACGCTATTTGGGCAAGATTTCGGGGCCGCTTTTAGACCGGATCGACATTCATATAGAAGTAACGCCGGTACCTTTCGAAAAACTATCGGAAGACCGAAACGGGAGGGCAGTGTCGAAATACGAAAACGGGTCATCGCGGCGAGGGAAATACAGACCGGGCGCTTTGATGGGCTGGATAAAGTACATTATAATGCCCAAATGAACACCAAACAGATTCGGGAGTTCTGTAAGTTGGACGAGGCCTCTTTGCAACTGCTCAAAAATGCCATGGAACGATTGAACCTATCCGCTAGGGCATACGATCGAATCTTAAAAGTAGCACGAACAATTACCGATTTACAGGGTTCTGAACAAATTCAAGGAGAACATATTTCTGAAGCCATACAATATCGCAGTTTAGATCGTGAAGGGTGGTTGGGGTAGTGCTACTTTATAACACGGGTGTTCTCCTTCAACCCCTCGATAATACCCAAAATATTGTTTACGGTATCTTGAAGGTAATATTTGATCACCACATGGGGTATTTTGATGGTCGTAAAGCCATTTTTAAAGTAGTGCATGGCCTCTTCAAGGTCTTTGATGGCCTGTTCGTGGGTGACCATTTTATATTCTGTATCGATTTCAATATTGAGCTTGACCCGTGAAATGGCGATATCGACCATTTTTTTGCCATCCCACCATTCAAGCATGGGGTTGGCCCCAGCTTCTTTCAGTGCGTAGAAAAGCTGTATCGCCTCAACCGAGGTGCCATGCTCTAAAATAACTTTCTTGATCAATCGGGTATGGCGCGGGCAGAGTTCTACCCCCAATGAATCCATAGATTCTTTATGGGCCATGTAGCCGATATCTTTGTTACATTCTTTACAGGTCATGTAAGTAGGTTCGTTTAGTTGGTCTTATAAGATTTGGGACTATTATAACTTTGACATTTACCGATTCGTATAAAACATCGATGTATGACATGCCACTTTTAGACGAAATGCAAATTTTTAGACGAAATGCACCATTTTTAACCACAAACCCTCTAATTTGTGGGTCAAACCAACCCAATAGGTCATATGTTCAAAAAAATAGGTCCGGGAGTATTGGTGGCTGCGGCTTTTGTAGGGCCGGGCACCATTACGGCATGTACCCTGGCCGGGGTGGGTTTCGGGCATGCACTGCTTTGGGCGATGCTGTTTTCTGTTTTGGCGACCATGGTGCTACAAGAAATGGCGGCACGATTGGGTATCGTTACCCAAAGGGGATTGGCCGATGTCATCAAGATAGAACTGACTTCAAAATGGTTCAGAACCTTGGTCATCACCATTATTCTAGGGGCCATTCTAGTGGGCAATGCGGCCTATGAGGCCGGCAATGTTGGAGGGGCCACCTTGGGCTTGGAAGCATTGTTCGGAAAAGCCTATGGCTCTTATTACCCCACGATCATTGGCTTATTGGCCTTTGTATTGCTTTGGCTGGGTAGCTATAAAGCTATGGAGAAAGCCTTCATTGGGCTCATATTTTTGATGAGTGTGTCATTTGTGATCACCGCAATTTTGACCAAACCCAATGTATGGAAGGTTTTGAAAGGACTCTTGATTCCCACATTTCCAGACGAAAGCCTGCTAATGATAATTGCCCTTGTGGGCACTACGGTAGTACCCTATAACCTGTTTTTGCACGCCTCACTGGTCAATGAAAAATGGAAAAGCAAGAACGATTTGAAAACGGCCCGTTGGGATACCATACTGTCCATTGGGCTGGGCGGATTTGTCTCGATGTGCATCATTATTGCCGCTGCGGCGATTCCCTCAAAAGAGGTGACGGGGGCCATGGATCTGGCCCTGGGTCTTGAACCCCTGTTCGGTGATGCCGCACTATATTGTATGGGCATCGGGCTGTTTGCTGCAGGCATCACCTCATCGATAACGGCACCCTTGGCGGCCGCTTATGTGGCCAATAGCTGTTTTGGATGGAATGCCGATTTAAAGGACAGGCGCTTTCGCGCTGTTTGGATAACGATTTTGGTCTTGGGCGTTTTTTTTCTTTCATTTGATATCAAACCTATCGAAATCATCAAATTTGCGCAGATCGCCAATGGTGTCTTGCTTCCGGCCATTGCCATACTTTTGGTCTGGATGGTCAACAAAAAAAGCGTCATGGGCAACTATCGAAATAACCTGGCCCAAAATATCTTCGGATTTCTTATTATCGCTCTTTCCATAGTATTGGGAGCAAAAAGTATCATAAAGGTGTTCGGAACAGTATAGATGGAAACCATTTTAATAGATATCAACTGTGATGTAGGCGAAGGTGTGGGCAATGAGGCCCGGTTGTTTGACCATATCAGCTCTTGCAATATTGCCTGTGGAGGGCATGCCGGTGATGCGCATAGCATACGCGAAATTGCGCGAATGGCAGAGGGACGCCAAATTAAGGTAGGCGCACACCCGTCTTATCCTGATAGCGAAAACTTTGGTCGCGTGATCATGGACATTTCCGACGGGCAATTAAAAGAGGCCATCTCGGCACAAATGGACGCTTTCGTCAATGTATTGATAAAAGAAAATATACGCTTGCACCATATTAAGCCCCATGGGGCACTGTACAATGCCCTTGCGAAAAACAGGCACTTGGCAGGAATTTTTTTGGATGCCATCGAAAAATATAGGGCAGAGGCCATACTGTACGCGCCTCCGGCTTCCCAAATAGCCGATGAGGCAGACAGAAGAGGTTTTAGAATGAAATACGAAGCCTTTGCCGATAGAAACTATAATGAAGACCTCAGTTTGGTTTCCCGAAAGCTACCGAATGCCTTGATTGAAGACCCAGAAAAGGTGGCCAGACATCTACTGCAAATGGTAAGGGAGCAATCGGTCGAAACGGTTAACGGTAAAAAAATACCCATTAGGGCAGACACGTTTTGTGTGCACGGTGATACCCCCACCGCATTAAAAATATTGACGTATCTTTCTGAAGAATTGCCCAGGCACCAAGTATATTTGAAAAAGTGAAAAGTTACCCCATAAAGACCAAACCCTTTGGAGAATATGCCCTACTCATCGAATGGCCAAAAGAAGTGGACGAACGTATTCTCAAAGACATTTTGGCGTTCGAGAAACGGTTGCGGGCAGAATGGCCTGATATTGAAACCGTTCCTGCGTATAATTCCCTGACAATCATTTTAAATGATGATATTGCATCAACTTATGATTTAAGTATTAAAGTGCATGATCTATACCATTCGAAAGAAGATGGGGCCTTAAATCTTGAACAATACCTATGGACATTACCTGTCTGTTATGATGCCGAGTTTGGTTTGGATCTGAAGATGGTGGCCGACCACTTGAACTTGACCGTCGATGAACTGATAGCGAAGCATACCGGTCAAGAATATACCGTATTTGGCATTGGGTTTCTACCGGGCTTCATGTACTTGGGTGGGCTTCCAAAGAATTTAGAAGTCGCCAGAAGAAAAGAACCTCGAATGAAAGTGGCCAAGGGTTCGGTCGGCTTGGCAGGCAAGCAGACTGGCATATACCCCCAAGAGTCCCCAGGAGGGTGGAACATCGTCGGCCGCTGCCCTGTGCCCTTGTTCAATACAGATTTAAAGGATCCTTGTTTTGTGAACGTGGGAGATAAAATCCAATTTTTGGCCATTGAACGTGCCGAATTTGACCTTAAAAAGATAGAGGCAGAAGTGGGCATTTATAAACCCAAAAAAGTGGTGTTGCATGCTTAAAATATTGAAGTCCGGTTTTTTTACGACCATTCAAGATAAGGGAAGATATGGCTTCAGGCATAAAGGCGTACCTGTATCAGGAACAATGGATGACCTTGCCAGACATCGGGTCAATACCCTTTTGGAGAATAGTGCTGACTGCGCGGTTTTGGAGATTACGATGACCGGGCCGACCTTGCTTTTCGAAAACGACACCTTTATATGCTTGGGGGGGGCAGACCTATCGGCTACCCTCAATAACCTCCCCATCGACAATTACCATGTGTATAAAGTAAGCGAGGGAGATATACTTTCCTATGGCAGGTTGGAAAAAGGATTTCGAGGATATTTGGGCGTAAAAGGGGGCATTGTGTCCCAAGAAGTTTTGAAAAGCAGTTCGCAGTATCAACCACTTACCGAAAAAAGCTGTATTGTCGATGGGGAAGAAATCGAGTATTCGACCACAAAAATGTACGAGCCCAAGCTGACCGATTTAAAAGTGGAAAACTATTTGGAGACCTTTGAACTGAAGGCTGATTTGGGACCGGAGTTCGAGCTGTTGAACGAACAACATAAGAAACAGCTGTTCGAAACTACATTCACAATTTCTAAGGAAAATAACCGTATGGCGTATCAACTGGAAGAGAAAATTGACGGCCATTCCATATCCATGCTAACCTCGGCAACCCTACCCGGCACGGTGCAATTGACACCTGCAGGAAAACCGATCGTTTTGATGAAGGATGGTCAAACGACCGGCGGATACCCCAGAATTTTACAGCTTTCCAAAACTTCAATTTCGATTTTGGCCCAAAAAAAGGCAGGTGACTTGATAAAATTTGTAAGTTGAAAGTAACCTGCGTATTTATCCTTAAATTTGAATTGCTTGAATAATTGCTGTGATAAAGAAGTGGTTTCATATCTTAATGTTTCTTTTGGTGGTGTCACTTTCATGTGACTCAACGGAACAAGCCATGGAATCATCAGTTGTTACTTGCGATGACGGGGTAATGAACGGTGATGAAACAGGGGTTGACTGCGGTGGCTCCTGCAATATCAATTGCCTCTCTGGCAACACCTTGGAAGGAGTAGTGGTAAGCGTCATAGAACTTACATCAGGTGAAGAACATACGCTTACCGGACCGCTATTGATCCGGGATGGGGGCGAATTGATCATTCAAGCTGGAACGACGATAAAGGCACAGAAGGGCAATGACGTCTACATAGCTATTGCACAAGGGGGTAAATTGTTTGCCTATGGAAGGGAAGATGCGCCAATTGTTATCACTTCGGCTGAAGAGAACCCCCAACCCGGTGATTGGGGCGGGATAGTGATATGTGGAGACGCACCGATCAACTCAGGATTGGTTTCGCGTTCAGGGTTGTTAGATCTTTTTTACGGAGGGGAAGACGCCGATGACTCTTCTGGATTTATAAGATACCTAAGGGTTGAATATGCCGGTGCCGAGTATAACGATACCTCTAATTTCTCTGGTATTACATTTTATGGGGTCGGCCGATTTACGACATTTAATAATGTGCAATCGTACAATAGCCTCGGTAATGGATTTAACATTGTAGGCGGAACCGTTGCACCGGAAAATCTAGTGGCAATAGGAAGTGCAGAAAGCGCTTTTAAAGTTGGGGAAGGATGGAATGGAGTAGGGAATCGGTGGTATGCCTCAAATTTTTTAACCGCCGGATTGGAATTGGGCAATAACAATGAAGATGTGTCTGCCCTTCCGACATCTTCCGGAATTTTAAGGGAAATCAGTCTCTTGGGGCCTTCTCAACAAGGGGCCATAGTATTGAACGATGGGGGCGGTCTGTTTCAAATAGAAGAAACGTTCACTACATCATTTGACCTAGGAATTCAGATTGATGGTTTGGAAGCCAGTAACCTAGTGGATGATGGGGCTTTCAATATCACAAATATAGAGTTCAGTGATATAGGTCCGAATTTTGTCCCTACCAATTACAATGGTTCCAATACCACGTTTTACACAGAAAATACCACTCTTGGGGCCGGAAACAAAGATTTGGCACCAGACTGGGCCCAGCAGTGGGCAACCGGTTTTTGAAAAAGTCAGTTGACCACAAAACTCTTTTTCAGCGAAATGAAATCCCCTTTTGAAGATACCCCTTCAAGATGCACTTCGAACTCACCGGAAACATCAGAAGTAAAAAAATCTATATTGCTTTGCTCGGTTTTCGATTTGAAATTGGGCATCCAATACAGTTGATGCCGATAGTCTGGCATGGTGTTTTGACCTATTTCCCCTTCAGGACCACCATACCTTTGATTATAGTATTTTTTCGGAACCATCACTTTAGAGGGGGTGTTTTTTACCGTAATGCCAGTAATGGACAAGAAGGCATTATTGTCGTTTGATTCGAGCAGTAGTGCTCCTTGAAATACTTTGGAACCGATCACAAAATGATTTCTATAAACGCTTATGGTTTTTATCCCACTTAGATCATAACTTAAAAAATCACTTGTATTGGTCACCATGACCCCATCTAACAGCACCAAAGGTGCAATACCGGTATCGGTATCAAAGTCATAACCTTGAACCATTACCTGTCTCTTATTTTCATTCACCCTTTTTACCAATACGTCTTTAAGTATTTCCACAACCGTCTCTTCCAAAGTTTTGAATCGGGTATAGTCATCCAGGGCATAAATGGTAGGTGCCTTACTTTTGAAAAGTTTTTGCGAATCGATCGCCTCAAGCGAGTCTGGTCTAAATTCAAAATAGGCGTTTTGAATTTGGTTGCCGATACTTCTTTCGAGAATGGTAGCCTTCTGTGAAGGGATCAAAGCAGCTGGCATGGGATCAAATTCGTATTCAAAAGAAAGCGACTCGGTAACGTCAAGTAAAATGGTATAGTTGTCGGCATTTCCGGTCAGCGTCTGAAAAACCAGTTCCTCTTTCTGATAGGGCATTGAGATATTCGTAAAAAACCTGCCAGAACCATCTGTTCTTGCGATCATGAAATAACTGTTTTCACCAGGGATCGATATGGATAGATCAATATTTTCAACTTTGATGTTTTCCTTCTTGGGAACGACCTTGCCCTTGATTAATTCTCCCCTGAGTTCGGGAAGGAATACCTCATCGGTCAAATTATGGAAAGGTTCGCTGTTATGGCCGTCTTGATCGATCAAGAGACTTTTTACCGGTAATTCCATAAAATTCTTCTTTCTAACGGAAATCGAATAGTTGCCACCATCGGATAGAAATCCGTCTTCTTCAATGATCAAGTCGACTTTTGAGCGCCTTTCATAAGATGCTGCATTCAATGAAATGGTCACATCATTTGCGCTGTGTGTACCGTAAACAGCCTTGGTTCCACTATATGGAGCAGGGTTAATACTATCATTGTCTATGGTTGCATCAACCATGCCCGATTGGTCAGCTTTGTACGGGTTTACAATGAGCAGGTCTGAGGTAAAAATGGAGTTCAATTCCCCATTCTTCATCCAATGGGTATAACCAACGAGTTTATAACGGCCAGACGGTAAGGTTACGGGAATAAAAAAGTCACCAGATCCCATACCATCTTCCAACCATATTTTGTGTTTAAACACAATGCCCAGGTCTTGATCGATCAATTCGACATAGGCAATCTTGCTAAGTCCCGATAGTGATTTTGTCATTCTGTTTATGCAATAGACGGTATAATACAAATACTCACCGCTCAAAAACAGGTTGTTGTTACTATGGATATAAATACCCTCTTTGGGAATCTTTTCCAGACCTTCAATGACATTCCGATCTAGAATTTTGGTCTGCCCAAATACATTGAAAGACATGGTCAAAAGAAGGAAAAGAATAAAGGTATTTGTCGTTTTCATTGCATTACTCTACCCAAAATTCTGGGACTTTGTTACTTCCCAATGCGGTACAATCACCACAGGGAGTGCTTACCACTAAAAATGGCCCCCCACCAGGAATGCCACCATTAAAATTAAAATCATAGAAACGAATAGCATCCTCATAAATGAGGTTCAATAACTCCCTTTGGCCGAAACTACCTTCAGTAGTCGGTGCATAAACGATGCAATCCAAGACATATGGCGGTAATTCCTCTCCAGGAAAAAAATCCTCATAATTAAAGAAAATTCTTTGCTCATCAACGGTGGTGACCTCGAAAAAACCGGAAACATTTTCATCGGGATCATCCAACGAAAAAATGTTGCCCTGTAAAAAGCCTGGTTGATCTTCAGAAAAAACATTTCCAGAGTTCTGCGATAGCCCTTTTAATGTCTCAAAATAAGAGAACGCCTCTGCACTTTGAACATATTGCCGAACCAGAATACTATATCTATGGGAAAGGATATAATTGTCACTGGAAATAAAGTTAATGCCGTAACGTTCCAATCTGTCCTCATCAAGACCAACGGTACTATTGATAAGGATATCAGTATTTCTGTTCTCTCCGAAGCATACCTGTTCTTCTTGTTCACGAAGTATGGCCCTAACATCAAAGGTGTTTATACCTTCAATGACCACAACCGCATCTAAAGGGCTCCAGTAGGGGGCTATTATCTTAAACGTTTCCACAAACTCATGGCGATAATAATTTGAACTTCCAGAAGCGTCAAAACTGTCCACAAAAATTCCGATGCCATCGTCTCCATCGTCTGTCACAATTCGTTCGGCATACAAAGCATCGATTTGGGTCGAAGCCGTTGGCAGACCCATTGCCGTCGAGCCATAATTGTTTCCATTTTCGGTAGTGATGGTCAAGGTGTACTGTCTGTCAGGTTGGGCGGCAAAAGCCATTTCAGACAGATAATGTCCAGGTGAAACCTCTTCAAAGAGAAGCTCTGTTCCTTGATCGTCTACCACGATGACCATCGCGTTTTCTTCATTTTGGGCTTCTTCCTCATCAAACCTAAATGATCGGGTCAAAACTACCTCTTGCCTTTTCAGCTCATTGGTCAAGTTTGCGTTCACCACCAGTATGTCTTCAAAATCTGTAATGAAGTCAACCCCTTCAAAGGGTTCTACACAGCTGTTGAATACCAAGGAAAGACACATTGCTATTCCCATAGAGATGCCTTTTGGCAAATCTTTTTTTATTCGTCGAATGGGTGCCATCACAATCATAGTCAAAATCAAAATCTAAAATTATAAGTGATTGACGGAACGGGTATATTGAAAATACTGCTTTGCAGTGCTTTGATTTCCCCATCTTCGGTGACAAAGAAAACGGAATAGGGATTGTTTCTTCCCAATACATTGTAAACAGAAAAGCTCCAATAACTGTGGAACAACTTCTTTTTCTTGTGATTGCCTTCTACGTTTATTCCCAAATCCAAACGATAGTAATCCGGAATCCTGAATTTGTTTCTATCACTGTACAACACAAAATTGATTCCGTTAATGGTGTAGTTGCCCACCGGAAAGGTCACGGGCCTACCGGTTTGATACACAAAGTTGCTCGAGAGGCTCACCCTTCTCGAAAATTTATAGTTTAGCACCAAGCTTACGTCATGGGGCTTGTCAAAATTTGATGGGAAGAAGTTGCCATCATTGACGCGCTCTTCCCTAAACTCACTATCTAACCTAAAGAATGATCGCGAATAGGTATAGCTGAGCCAGCCATTGAGGTCACCTTGGTTTTTTCTCAAAAGAAGTTCTGCCCCATATGATTTTCCATCTCCTTGCAACACCTCGGTCTCCACAAATTCATTGAGGGACAGTTGGGCGCCTGTCTTAAAGTCCAACACATCTTGCTGTCTTTTATAGAAACCTTCCAGACTTAGTTCATATTCATCGACATTGATATTTTTATATAGGCCCAAAGAAAATTGATAAGCTTGCTGCGGCCTAATGTTCGTATCGGAAAGCTTCCAAGTATCAACGGGAGACAAAGTGGTATTGTTGGTAAGGGTATGGATAAACTGGTAGGTATTGTCAAAACCGGCCTTTATTGAAAAGTCGTTCTTAAGCAGGTATCTCGCAGAAATTCTCGCTTCGGGTCCACCATAGGTTTGAATGAAGTCATTGTTTCCAAAGCTATCTTCCCGTATGACGGTATTATCAGACTTGGGCAGGTCAGGCTCATATACCCTTTGTACCGAAGGGCCCAGAAATGAATAAAATGAATAGCGCAACCCCAGATTCAATAGTAACCTATCGTTTACGGTCAGCTCGTCTGATACGAAAAGAGCGGCTTCCAGACCCTTTTCCTCCGGTACGGAAAGTTCGGTAATCAGATCTGTGGAAGATTTTGGGCGAATATCTCCTGGTAGCAAACGATATAGTTTGGCACTGGTGCCAAAACCAAGGTTGTGCGTGTCGTTTACATCGTAATTGAAGCGCAATTTCAACTCTGTTTCATCTACTTGAAACGATTGTTCAAAATTCGCATTGCTACTCCCATCAAAATCTATGTCAAATTTATATTGACTGTTGTTCAAGATCAGTGAGCCAAACTTTTTATCGCCAAACCTATGGTTCCATTTTGCACTCAAAAGCCTGTTCGTATACCCAAAAAGGGAATCGGAAGTGATGCTGAACTTGTCGTCACTGTAATAGGCGGTAATGCCAATATCATTGTTTTCATCGATGGTATGGTCATATTTTGCAATGATATCATAAAAGGAAGCTTGACTATCCTTTAGTTGAGAATCGTTAAGCGTTCTCAAAACCCAATCTGAATAGGCAGCCCTACCTCCCAGCATCAATCCTGACTTTTCCTTTATAATGGGCATTTGAACCACGGCATTGGCCGTAATGGGCCCAATAGAGACTTCACCTTTTATTTTTTCGGCATCGACCGATTTCGAATTGATGTCAAAAACAGAAGATAGTCTACCCCCATATTGTACGGGAATACTCCCTTTGTAAATGTTCACATCTTCAATCGCAACGGGGTTCAACGCTTGAAAAATGCCGAAGAAATGGGTAGGGTTATAAATAATGCCGTCATCCAATAAAATTAGATTCTGATCGGTTTTGCCGCCCCTGACATTGAACCCGGTTGCACCCTCACCTGCACTTGTAATACCCGGCAATGACGTGGCAACGGTGAGCACGTTTCTTTCACCCAGAACAAGGGGAATGTTTTTAGACTCCTCCACATCAATGTTTGCACTGCCCGTAGTGGTGCTTTCCACATTTTTTAGCGCATCGGCCCTTACTACAACCTCATCAAGTTGCTCGCGTGTTTCACTGAGGGCAAAATTTAAACTTCCATCACTGAAGATCACTACCCTTTTGCTGTTGGTCAGATACCCTAAGGAACTGGCTTCAATGATATCAGATCCCGCCGGAAGGGTAAGGGAATAATTGCCCCCATTGCCACTTACGGTGCCCAAGCCAGAATTTTTTGCCAATATGGCAATATTAGGTAAAGGTTTACCGGTGTCAAAATCGGTAATGGTCCCTTTTAGTTGATACCTGCGTTTGATGTTGTTTCTGTTTTCCTTGCCGATATAAATAGTGGGAATTCTAGTAGTTTGCCGTTCATTTCTTTGTACAAACACGGGGGCAGCGACAACTTCCTCCTCAATGTCCTTTACCGTCGGTTTTTTATCAAAAAACCCTTCAGGTAGATTGTCATAAATGATTTTTCGTTGGGTCAGAATGATTCTGTCTTTGTCAATAAAAAAATTCAGGTCGGTGTCTTGAAAGAGGTTTTTTAGAATATCGGGCAGAACCAACTGGTCATAGCTTTTTGTAAAAGTGGTCTCTGGGAGCCAATCTTCAGCGTAGAAAAATTTGACACCGCTTTTAGCCTCAATCGAACTGAAGACTTCCTTGAAAGTGTTATCATCAAAATCAAACGAATATTTGGGTTGTTGTTCTTGGCCATAGGCCATGATCACAAAAAAGAATATAAGCCAAGGCCAAATATTTTTCATTCCGATGAACCTTTAACGCCATAATTATTTAGCTCCTCAACGATTTTCACCAAACGTTGTTCAAAATCTTCCTTCTTTGAAGATTTGACCAAGTCGGTTGGGTCTTGTAGCCTTGTACCATATTTTGGAAATAGATCCACCACGTTCTTTAGTTTTTTTATTCTGAACCAATCATCCGCTTTTTTTATGTAATAATCTGGGGTGTCCCTGAATTTATAATATACTCCGTTATCAGTTCTTTTTATAATTTTTTTGATGTGTTTTTTTAGCAAATAAAGGGAGTCGCCCTCAAAAAGAATTTCAAAAAAGCCGTTGAATTCCTCTTCATTATCATCGGGGCCACTATTCAAGAACTCATGGTCGTCTATCATAAAAGCAGTGATTCTTTCTGTATCCAACACGATGATCGGTGAATTTTGCTCCAGTGGATCCATGATCAATAGCTTAGCTGAATGAATATCATAGTTAAAGACAGGATTGGAATAGAACTGACCATCGTACGCTACCCATCCTTTTCTGAACACTTTGGTTTCAAAAAATTTGTGGTCATCTTGCAGATCCCTTAATCTATCTACATAAACCTCCCCGGCAAAAATCCCAGAATTCTGATTTCCTATTAAATTATCGAACAAAGAGTAATGCGCTAGGTCTTCTTCTGATTGACCAACAAGAAAAAAGGAATTGGAAAGTATGACCAGAAAAGCGATATAAAGAGAAATTCTTGTATTGCTAGTGCGATAAGAGGGGCGGCTTGTTTGATTCACTGACTCAAAATACGAAAGAATCCCTTTTTAGAAAAGCAAATTTTAAATTTGATGGTACACCTCTTCAAAAGGCACCCGAAATCGCGCACCATAAACGCCATTTTCATCACGCACGCCGCACCCTATGACCATATTGATCTCGGCACCCCTAGAGAGCTTTAATATTTTCTTGACCCTTAGTGTGTCGCTCCCCTCCATAGGGCAGGTATCGTAACCGATGGCGGCCATCCCTATCATAAAGTTCTGTGCGGCAAGTGCTGCACTTTTGTGGGCCACAATGCGCATATCTGAATTTCTTGTCTGACGATAGACGGGCTTGAAAAGTCCGGCCACTTGAAAGAATAAGTACTTGATCCAGCCTAGAATACCCAGAAAATCGAAATATACGGTAGGAATCAATTTTCGATAGTAGCCCAAGGCAAATTTTTCCCTTTTGGTGTATTCGTGATTTGGTTTATGGCCAAAAGCACTTTTCAAGAAAGCAATATTGGCCTTGGCCCGTTTTGGCCACAGGTCTTTTCTGGTAACGACCACCAAAAGTTGTTTGGCCGTTTTAGACGCGGGCTGGTCAAAACAAGCTGCTGACAGCGCTTTCATCTTGTCTTTGGAGACAACATGGTGAAACTCCCACAATTGTAGGTTGCTGCTGTTCGGCGCCAAGATGGCATTTTCAATACACCGGCGAACCTCATCGGTATCCAATTCGGCATTGGGGTCAAAATGTCGCACAGAACGCCTGTGATTAATGGCTTGGGTAACGGTCTTTTCCATAGCCTACAAAGGTATGGGGAAAAATGGTTCTGAACTGGCAATCGGGCCCAATAAAATGAAGGATCCATTCGGAACCAAAGCCCTTTAGGCAGAAAATATTGAAATGGCCAACGGCTGCACCAATACTCGAACGGTTTTTGGATATGATATTTATTTGCCTCTTAATGTATTGAAAAACAAGGGTATAAATACCTTTTTTTTTAAATGAGTCTGTACTGTGGTGATTTGTTAAAATTATTCGATATGTGAAACATCTATCTTTGAAAACTATATAAAAAAATAGGTTGCGCAGCGATTTCTAGAACACCTTTTAATGGAATTGAACAAATACAGCAAAAATGTTACCCAAGACCCAACACAGCCCGCGGCACAAGCAATGTTGCATGCCATTGGGCTTACTGAAGACGACCTCAAAAAACCATTGATAGGTATCGGCAGTACGGGTTATGAAGGCAATCCCTGCAACATGCACCTCAATGAACTTTCTACCTATGTGAAGCAGGGCATTCAAGAAAGCGATTTGATCGGATTGATTTTCAATACCATTGGGGTCAGTGATGGGATTTCGATGGGTACTTATGGAATGCGCTACTCCCTGCCTTCCCGTGATATTATCGCCGATTCGATGGAAACCGTGGTACAGGCCATGAACTATGATGGACTTGTCACTGTGGTGGGTTGTGATAAGAACATGCCAGGTGCCTTGATGGCTATGATTCGCTTAAATCGCCCTTCGGTATTGGTCTATGGGGGTACCATAGCTTCGGGCTGTCTCAATAACAAAAAATTGGATGTGGTCTCTGCTTTTGAAGCCTGGGGCGAAAAGGTGGCCGGCACCATGAATGAAGAAGAATATAAGGCGGTCATTCAAAACGCGTGTCCCGGGGCGGGTGCCTGTGGCGGCATGTACACCGCCAATACCATGGCCTCGGCCATCGAGGCATTGGGCATGGCAATACCCTATAACTCATCTAATCCCGCTATCGGACAAGAGAAAAAAAATGACTGTATCGCTTCTGGTAGGGCCTTACGGCACCTCTTGGAAAACGATATAAAACCAAGCGATATCATTTCTAAAAAATCATTGGAAAATGCGGTACGGCTAATTACCGTTCTTGGCGGTTCTACCAACGCCGTATTGCACTTTTTGGCCATTGCGAGAGCGGCTGAAATAGACTTCGGACTAGACGACTTTCAGCGCATCAGCGACACCACCCCGTTTTTGGCCGATTTAAAGCCCAGCGGAAAATACTTGATGGAAGATGTGCACCGCATTGGGGGTATTCCGGCAGTGATGAAGTTTATGTTGGCGGAAGGAATGCTACATGGTGACTGCCTTACGGTCACCGGCAAGACAATGGCCGAAAATTTGAAAGAAGTTCAGGGCTTGCCAGAAAATCAAGATGTGGTAAGAAAACCGGACAATCCCATCAAAAAAACCGGCCACCTAAGAATTTTGTACGGAAACCTTGCCGAAGAAGGTGCCGTGGCAAAAATCACGGGTAAGGAGGGACTCCATTTTTCCGGTCCCGCAAAAGTATTCGACGGCGAATTTGAAGCCAATGATGGCATTAAGGACGGAAGGGTAAAAAAGGGTGATGTGGTCGTGATTCGTTACGAAGGACCAAAAGGGGGGCCGGGAATGCCAGAAATGTTGAAACCGACCGCGGCCATTATGGGTGCGGGCTTAGGCAAAGAGGTGGCCTTGATCACAGATGGCAGATTTTCTGGCGGAACGCACGGTTTTGTGGTCGGGCATATTGCTCCCGAAGCGCAAGATGGCGGTACCATTGGTCTGGTCAAGGATGGCGACATCATCACCATTAATGCCGAGAGCAATACCATATCGGTCGATTTGACCGATGAAGAACTCGGTAAAAGAAAAGCAAACTGGAAACAACCAGATTTGAAAGTTAGAAAAGGAAGTTTATACAAATATGCCAAGACCGTCTCATCAGCCTCTAAGGGTTGTGTGACCGATGCATTATAATCTTGGGGATATGGAAACATTGAAAGCACAAAAAAAGAAAGCCGAAGAAAAAAAAGCCAAAAGAATAAGCGGCGCTGAAGCCATTATTCATTGCCTGTTGGCCGAAGGCGTCGATTTGATTTACGGCTACCCTGGCGGTGCCATCATGCCCGTTTACGACGAGCTCTATAAGTTTCAAGATAAATTGACACATGTACTTACCCGCCATGAACAAGGGGCCACGCACGCCGCCCAAGGCTATGCTCGGGTCAGTGGCAGGGTAGGGGTCGCCATGGCCACTTCAGGTCCTGGGGCCACAAACCTGGTCACAGGTCTGGCGGATGCACAGATCGACTCTACCCCCATAGTGTGCATTACAGGTCAGGTACCTCGACATCTGCTGGGATCTGATGCCTTTCAAGAAACAGATATCGTAGGTATTTCGACTCCCGTCACAAAATGGAACTACCAGATCACAAAGGCTTCCGAGATTCCGGAAATCCTTGCCAAGGCCTTCTATATCGCCAAATCTGGAAGGCCCGGTCCGGTATTGATCGATATCACCAAGAACGCCCAGTTTGATGAACTGGACTTCCATTATGGGAAATGTACCGGGGTCAGAAGTTACAAGCCCGCCCCCGAGCCCGATTTAAAGGCAATAGAACAGGCAGCAGAATTGATCAACAAGGCAGAAAGACCGTATATCGTATTTGGTCAAGGAGTGATTTTGGGAGAGGCCGAAGAACAGCTCAAAGAGCTGGTAGAGAAAACAGGTATTCCCGCAGCTTGGACCATTCTGGGCTTATCTGCCATGGATACCGATCACCCCTTGAATGTCGGCATGGTGGGCATGCATGGCAACTACGGTCCGAATGTGCTGACCAATGAATGTGATGTGCTGATCGCCATTGGCATACGTTTCGATGACCGTGTCACCGGAAATTTAGACACCTATGCCAAACAGGCAAAGGTCATCCACTTTGAGATCGACCCTGCCGAGATCGACAAAAACGTAAAAGTAGATGTTGCGGTACTGGGCGATGCCAAAAAAACATTACAATTGTTGCTTCCTTTGGTAAACCAGAACGAGCATACGGCGTGGAGGGCAGAATTTGATAAAAAGTACGAAGAAGAATTTGCCACCGTAATCGAAAAAGACATCCATCCCACAAAACCCGGTCTGACCATGGGTGAGGTAATAGAACAAATCAATATTGCTTCAAAACACAAAGCGGTCATCGTGACCGATGTGGGCCAGCATCAAATGATCGCGTGCCGTTATGCCAAGTTCAAACAGACCAAGAGCAATATCACTTCGGGTGGTCTGGGTACCATGGGCTTTGCCCTTCCTGCGGCCATTGGGGCCAAGATGGGGGCCATGAACAGAGAAGTGGTCGCCATAGTCGGCGATGGAGGCTATCAAATGACGATTCAAGAACTTGGTGTGATTTTTCAGCATGATGTTCCCGTGAAAATCGTGGTCTTGAACAATGATCACCTGGGCATGGTACGGCAATGGCAAGAGCTGTTCTTTGAAAGCCGCTATGCGTCAACGGTCATGACAAACCCTGATTTTGTGAAAATTGCAGAAGGGTACCATATTCAGGCCAAAAGGGTTGAAAAGCGCAAAGACCTCAAAGATGCGGTCACTGAAATGATGGCCTCAAAACACCCTTACTTTTTAGAGGTAAGGGTCGAGAAAGAAGACAACGTATTTCCGATGATTCCCTCTGGGGCTTCCGTATCTGACATTCGATTAAAATAATTCATATTCCACATGGAAAAACAATGGTTTACCATATCGGTCTATTCTGAGAACAGCGTAGGCCTTTTGAACAGAATTTCGGGCATTTTTTTGAAACGGCACATCAATATCGAAAGTTTGAACGTGTCAAAATCAGAGATCGAACACGTCTCAAAATTCACGATCGTCGTTTTTACGACTGAGGACTGGACACGAAAGATCGTACAACAGATCGAAAAACAAATCGAGGTCATCAAGGCATTTTACCATACCGATGAAGAAACAATCTATCAAGAGTCGGCCTTGTTTAAGATTGCCTCAGGATTGTTGTTCGATGAACCGCAGATCCAAAACGTGATCAAAGAGAGTAAATCGACCATTGTCACCGTCAATAGGGAATTTTTCGTTCTGGCCAAGACCGGACGAAGACATGAAATCGATGAAATGCATGACGACTTAGAGCCTTTTGGCATTATGCAATTTGTACGTTCGGGCAGAATTACCGTGACCAAGACAAAAATGCCCATTACAGAAATACTTGAAGAATTTAACTTGACCGATTAAAAAATAAATAGCACATAGAAAATGACAAATTATTTCAACACACTATCGCTTAGAGATCAATTATTGCAACTGGGTAAGTGTAGGTTTATGGAATCTTCTGAATTTGCCGACGGTGTGACCGCCTTAAAAGGTAAAAAAATCGTAATCGTAGGTTGTGGCGCACAAGGGTTGAACCAAGGGCTCAACATGCGCGATTCGGGCCTTGATATTTCGTATGCACTTCGTGAAGCGGCCATCAAAGAGAAAAGGCAATCTTACAAAAATGCCACAGAGAACAATTTTACTGCGGCCAGCTATGAAGAGTTGATCCCTATGGCGGATCTGGTCATCAATCTGACGCCCGATAAACAGCATACCAATGTGGTCGGTGCGGTGATGCCCTTGATGAAAAAGGGAGCCACACTTTCATATTCACATGGATTCAACATTGTAGAAGAAGGCATGCAAATCCGTGAAGACATTACCGTGGTCATGGTAGCGCCCAAGAGTCCGGGATCTGAGGTGCGTGAAGAGTACAAAAGAGGTTTCGGTGTACCCACGCTGATCGCGGTGCATCCTGAAAATGACCCAGAGGGCAAGGGTTTGGAGCAGGCCAAGGCGTACGCCGCTGCCACGGGCGGTCACAAGGCCGGGGTATTGGAATCTTCCTTTGTGGCCGAAGTGAAATCTGATTTGATGGGCGAGCAGACCATTCTCTGCGGATTGCTGCAAACGGGTTCTATCCTTTGTTTTGACAAAATGCTTGAAAAGGGCCTTGATGCTGGCTATGCTTCCAAATTGATCCAATATGGATGGGAGACCATCACCGAGGGTTTGAAGCATGGGGGCATCACCAACATGATGGACCGACTTTCAAATCCCGCCAAAATAAAGGCCTATGATTTGGCCGAGGAGTTGAAGGAAATCATGCGTCCACTCTTTCAAAAACATATGGACGATATCATGAGCGGCCATTTTTCGAAGACCATGATGGAAGATTGGGCCAATGATGACAAAAACCTATTGACATGGCGGGCCGCAACCGGTGAGACGGCCTTTGAGAAAACACCCGCGGGCAATGACGCCATTTCAGAACAAGAATATTATGACAACGGGGTACTTATGGTCGCTTTTGTAAAAGCAGGGGTAGAATTGGCATACGAGACCATGACCGAATCGGGCATCATCGGTGAATCGGCCTACTATGAGTCACTGCACGAAACCCCCTTGATCGCGAATACCATAGCCCGAAAAAAACTGTTCGAGATGAACCGCGTCATCTCCGATACGGCAGAATATGGTTGTTATCTCTTTGACCATGCCTGTAAGCCCCTGTTAGGAGATTTCATGAAAAAAATCGATGTCGATGTTATCGGCAAGACTTTTGGTGAAGGGCGTGACACAGGGGTGGACAATGTGAAGTTGATCACCGTCAACAAAGCCATTCGTGAACATGATGTAGAAATTGTGGGTGCACGTTTAAGGGCTTCGATGACCGCCATGAAGCCCATATAGCTTTATACAAGAATTGGCCAAAAACCGATTGGTTCGATATGCAGAAATTGTGAAGATTATGGAAACAGCCACAACATTGATTCCTGATAATTTCCAAATTAAAGAGCAGATACACCAAAAGACCTATTTGGTCAACGGTGAATTGCGAAAGTGGAAGGGTGCGACCTCTGAAGTGATTTCAACCATTTCCTCTACCCAAGAATACCGGCCGACCGTATTGGGCAGTATTCCCAATATGGCCGAACCCGAGGCACTTGATGCCTTAGATGCGGCTATGAAAGCCTATGACCGCGGTCAGGGTGTATGGCCGACGATGAAGGTGAAAGACCGCATTGCGTGTATGGAAGCATTCGTGAAGAAGATGGAACAAAAACGTGAGGAAGTGGTCAAACTGTTGATGTGGGAAATCGGGAAATCGATGCCTGATTCCTACAAAGAATTTGACCGTACCGTTGAGTACATTTACGATACCCTCGAAGAATATAGGCAATTAGACCGCGATTCGGCCAAATTTCATAAACACGACGGGGTGTACGCCCATATTCGTCGTGGACCCTTGGGAGTGGTACTCTGTCTGGGGCCTTACAACTATCCGCTTAACGAGACCTTTACCTTGTTGATTCCGGCCATCATCATGGGCAACACCACTATTTTCAAACCGGCCAAGCATGGGGTACTGTTGATAGCACCATTGTTGGAAGCCTTTCAGAGTAGCTTCCCAAAAGGGGTGGTCAATATCCTTTTCGGAAGGGGCAGGGCCATTGCGGGACCCATTATGAAAACCGGAAAGATAGATGTGCTGGCCTTGATCGGCAACAGCAAATCTGCCAATGCCCTGCAAGACCAACACCCAAAAAGCAATCGTTTGCGATTGGTATTGGGGCTGGAGGCCAAAAATCCGGCGATCATATTACCTGATGCCGACTTATCGTTGACCGTGAACGAAGTCATCTCAGGTACCCTTTCTTACAATGGGCAACGCTGTACGGCCTTAAAAGTGGTCTATGTGCATGAAGACATCAAAGATGAATTTTTGAAACGCTATGCCGAACGGGTCGATAGCCTCAAATTCGGCAACCCTTGGGATGAGGGCGTACATTTGACACCCCTACCTGAACCCAGCAAACCGGGCTACATTCAAGAATTGCTTGATGATGCCATAAAAAAAGGGGCCAAGGTCATCAACAAAAAAGGCGGGAAGCGCTTTGCGAATTTCATATGGCCCGCTGTGTTGCATCCGGTGACCAAAACCATGCAGGTGTATGAAGAAGAGCAGTTCGGACCCATCATTCCCGTGCTTTCGTTCAAAGATATTGAAGAGCCGCTCCATGATATGGCCGAGTCAAATTATGGGCAGCAAGTGAGTTTGTTCGGCAAAGATGTTTACACCCTATCGCCCTTGATAGACACCTTGGCCAACTTGGTTTGCCGTGTGAACCTTAACAGCTCGTGCCAACGGGGGCCAGATGTATATCCGTTTACAGGTAGAAAAGACTCGGCCCAATCGACTTTGAGTGTTCACGATGCCCTGCGCTCGTTCTCGATCAGAACCTTTGTGGCGTTCAAAGACAACGAATTGAACAATGAAACGGTCGAGCAACTGTTAGAGGCGAAGGCCAGCAACTTTTTGAGTACCGATTATATCTTGTGAGATAGAGTATCTTTGACGCTAACTATAACCTGAATCCATATCAATGAAAAAGTTGCGCAATGCTACGGCACTGGTTTCACTGTTTTTCTTTCTCGGTTGTGCCGAATTACAGCAAGTGGTCAACAATCTGCCGACCGGCGAACCGGTTTCGCAAA
>JANQOD010000319.1 GCA_028289745.1 Allomuricauda sp.
CAGAATGGTTCTACGGCCCCCAAAAATGGTTCATGGGCAATTTTCAGGTCACCAAACAGGGGAGGAACAAGTTTTACGACCGTGTGAAACTGACGACCGCCTATCAATTTTTTCAAGAGAGTCGCAATGAGCGGGGTTTTCAGGCCCCCACCCTTTTCAAGACCGAGGAAAAAATCGACGCCCTTTCGGTAAACCTAGATTTTGAGAACAAAAAAATCGGCAACCTCAGATTATATTACGGGGCCGAGTACATTTTCAATAAAGTGAATTCTGATGGAAGCCAGCGAAATATCGAGACGGGCGAAACAAGTGATTCTGCCTCACGATATCCTGATGGGTCAACTTGGCAGACCATTGCAGGGTATATCAATGGTGAATATCAGATCAAACCCAATTTCACTGTTTTGTCGGGGCTACGGTATAGCCAGGTATGGGTTGATGCCCAATTCGATGACAACTTTTTTCAGTTTCCCTTTGAGGAGGCCGATATCATTACAGGGGCTTTGACAGGCAGCATAGGTTTCAGTTGGTTTCCAAAAGAAAATTTTCAGGTCACACTGAACGGCTCTACCGCATTCAGGGCGCCGAATATTGACGATGTGGGCAAAATATTCGATTCTGAACCCGGTTCGGTAGTGGTGCCCAACCCCGACTTAGAGCCTGAATATGCCTACAATATTGACTTCGGTGTCAGAAAAAACTTCAATGACAAGCTGGTGCTTTCGGCAGCCACTTACTATACCTATCTGGTCGATGCCTTGGTGCGGAGAAACTTTTCCTTCAATGGGCAATCTGAGATAGAATATAATGGTGAACTCAGTAATGTTCAGGCCATTCAGAATGCGGCAAAGGCCTATGTGTATGGCTTTGAATTCGGATTGGAGGCCTTTCTCAATGAAAACTGGTCACTAAGATCGAACCTTACATTGACCGAGGGAATTGAGGAAGAAGAAGACGGCACCGACTCACCGGCCCGTCATGTGGCACCTACCTTCGCCGATGTTCATTTACTGTGGAAGAATTCAAAACTCACCACCGACCTGTTTTTGAACTACAATGGTGAGATTCCTTTCGAAGACCTGGCTTTTTCTGAACGCAACAAGCCTTTTATCTATGCGGCCGACGGGGAAGGAAATCCGTATTCGCCTTCATGGTATACCTTGAACCTACGTTCGCAATATCAGATATCCCATACCTTAAAGGCCTCGCTGAACCTTGAGAATATCACCAATCAACGATACCGGCCCTATTCTTCGGGTATTGTTGCCCCGGGAACCAATTTGATCATGGGGCTTGAATATAGTTTTTAGACAGAAAAGCCCGGTTTTATCCGGGCTTTTTTATTCTCTAAACCAGAGGGTTTAGTTGTCGTCAGTTGCCTCTTCTACCTTTTTAGCGGCATCGTTTACGGCTTTTTTGGCATCATCTCCAACCTCTTTGGCCGCATCTTTTACATCATTTACGGCATCTTCTGCGGCATTCTTGACACCTTCGCCCATTTCTTCTGCCGCTTTCATGGCATTTTCACCAGCTTCCTTGGCCTCGTTCATCGCATCTTCTCCGGCCTCTTTTAGTTTTTCGCCTGCCTCCTCTAACGATTCAGCGGCCTCATCTGCAGCTTCGCTGGCTTCTTGGGAAGCCTCATTTACTTTTTCAGTACAGCCTTCGCATGATTGAAAACCCAAGGCCAAAGCCATAACGGCAAATACAAGCAGTACTTTTTTCATTTTAATGGTTTTTAAGTGTTTATGCCCAAATATACGCCATTTCGACCCGCTTTTGCCCATAAGCGCAACTAACACTGTTCGTTGGCCGTTTTTTCCCTCTAAATTTTTAATTTTGCAAACTTGTAATTCTACAGGATTGAATGTTATGAAGTTTGCCGAATATAAGGGATTGGATCTGCCAAAAGTGGGTGAAGAAATTTTAGAGCACTGGAAGCAGCATGCCATTTTTGAAAAAAGTGTTTCGACCCGTGAAGGCAAACCTGGTTATGTCTTCTATGAAGGCCCGCCTTCGGCCAATGGCATGCCCGGCATACACCATGTGATGGCGCGTACCATCAAAGATATTTTTCCACGGTACAAAACCATGAAGGGCTATCAGGTCAAGCGAAAGGCGGGTTGGGACACCCATGGGCTTCCGATAGAATTGGGCGTTGAAAAAGAACTGGGCATTACCAAAGAAGACATCGGCAAAAAAGTTTCCATAGAAGAATACAATGAAGCTTGTAAAAGAGCGGTCATGCGCTACACCGATGTCTGGAATGAAATGACCGAAAAGGTAGGGTATTGGGTCGATATGGATAACCCTTACATTACATACAAGACCAAGTATATGGAGTCGGTATGGTGGCTGCTCAAACAGATTTATGACAAAGGCCTGATATACAAGGGCTATACCATACAGCCCTATTCGCCCAAAGCGGGCACAGGGCTCAGTTCGCACGAGCTGAACCAACCGGGCACCTATCAAGATGTAACCGATACCACTGCTACGGTACAGTTCAAGGCAAAACGGGAAACTCTGCCCACATTTCTGAAGGAAATAGGAGGAGATATTCATTTTTTGGCGTGGACGACCACCCCTTGGACACTTCCTTCCAATACGGCATTGACCGTGGGGCAAAAAATCGATTACGTGTTGATCAAGACCTTTAACCAATATACGTTTGACCCCATCAATGTGTTATTGGCAAAGGCACTGGTAGACAAACAGTTTTCAGGAAAATTTTTTGAAGCCGAATCGGATGAGGATTTCGAAAGCTATGAACAAGGAGACAAAAAAATACCCTATCGGATCATAGCTGAGACAAAGGGCAGTGATTTGGTCGGCATCCGCTATGAGCAGCTATTGCCCTATGCGCTTCCCTACCAAAATCCTGAAAATGCCTTTAGGGTGATCCCAGGTGATTTTGTGACCACCGAAGAAGGCACCGGTATCGTACATACTGCACCCACTTTTGGCGCAGACGATATGCAGGTGGCCAAACAGGCGAAGCCCGAAGTACCGCCCATGTTGGTGCTTGATGAGTATGACAATCCGGTTCCCTTGGTAGACTTACAGGGCAGGTTTCGTCCTGAAATGAAAGAGTTGGGAGGCAAGTATGTCAAAAACGAATACTATGAAGATGGCGAAGCACCGGTGAAATCGGTCGATGTTGAAATCGCCATTAAACTGAAAGAAGAAAATAAGGCTTTTAAAGTTGAAAAATACCTGCACAGCTATCCGAATTGTTGGCGTACCGATAAGCCTATTCTGTATTACCCGTTAGATTCGTGGTTCATCAAGGTTACCGATATTCGAGACCGCATGTACGAACTGAACCAAGAAATCAATTGGAAACCGAAGTCAACGGGCGAAGGCCGCTTTGGCAACTGGTTGGCCAATGCCAATGACTGGAATCTTTCACGATCGCGTTACTGGGGCATTCCGTTACCCATTTGGCGGACCGAAGACGGTCAAGAAGAAATAATCATCGGTTCTGTCAAAGAGCTCAAGACCGAAATGGCAAAAGCTGTTGGGGCCGGCCTTATGCAGAAAGACATTTTTGAAGATTTTGTCTTGGGCGACATGAGCGAGGCCAACTATGACAAGGTTGACCTGCACAAAAATATAGTAGATCGCATCACATTGGTTTCTGCCTCGGGAAAACCCATGAGACGAGAGACAGACCTTATCGATGTATGGTTTGATAGCGGCTCTATGCCCTATGCACAATGGCACTATCCTTTTGAAAACAGGCACCTGATTGATGACGGTGAGGCTTTTCCGGCCAATTTCATCGCAGAAGGCGTAGATCAGACACGTGGTTGGTTCTACACGCTACATGCCATTGCCACCATGGTCTTCGATTCTGTGGCCTACAGAAATGTGGTGTCTAATGGACTTGTGCTCGATAAGGATGGAAAAAAGATGTCAAAGCGATTGGGCAATGCCGTCGATCCCTTTGAGACCATGAAATCACATGGGGCCGATGCCACCCGTTGGTATTTGATATCAAATGCCAATCCCTGGGATAACTTGAAGTTTGACATTGAAGGCGTAGGAGAGGTCAAACGCAAATTTTTCGGCACACTCTACAATACCTACTCTTTCTTTGCCCTGTATGCCAATATCGATAAATTTTCTTATGCCGAAGAAGAGATTCCGCTCGATGAAAGGTCAGAACTCGATCAATGGATTCTTTCAGAGCTGCACTCGTTGATCAAAATGGTCGATGGGGCCTATGCCGACTACGAACCGACCAAAGCGGCCAGGGCGATCTCTGACTACGTGCAAGAAAACCTGAGCAACTGGTACGTTCGCCTGAGCAGAAGACGATTTTGGAAGGGAGATTATCAAAAAGACAAAATCTCGGCCTATCAGACCCTGTACACTTGTTTGAGGGTCGTGGCCAAGCTATCTGCCCCTTTGGCACCATTTTATACCGACAGGCTCTACAAAGACCTGGAAGCCGTTGTCAAAAAGGAGGGTTATGAAAGTGTACACCTTTCTGACTTTCCCGATTATGACGAAAAGATGGTGAACAAAAAGCTGGAGCGTAAAATGCAGACCGCGCAGAAAATCACGTCGTTGGTACTTTCGATCCGACAGAAAGAAAAGATCAAAGTGCGTCAGCCCCTGCAAAAGGTGATGATTCCTGTTCTGGATGCTTCCCGAAGGGAAGAAATTGAAGCGGTTTCCGATTTGATAAAATCTGAAGTGAACGTCAAAGAGATCGAACTACTTGACGATGCCTCAGGTATTTTGGTCAAACAGATCAAGCCCAATTTCAAGATTTTAGGCCCAAAATATGGAAAGGAGATGAAGTCTATCGCAGCCGCTGTTGCACAGTTAGACCAGTCGGCCATCCAAAAAATCGAACAAGAAGGCGAAATATCGCTTGATTTGGAAAATAAAAGCATTAAATTACAGTTGTCAGATGTAGAG
>JANQOD010000325.1 GCA_028289745.1 Allomuricauda sp.
GGCCCTGATCGCTGTTTTTGCCGTTTTGGGAGGCACTGCCAAGTTTTTCATGAAAATGGTGAAACGGTACTTTCCCCATTCATGGGGCTTTGCTGCCCGTCAGAGCCTTTTGAACTTGTTTCGACCGAACAACCAGACCGTCGTTCTGATATTGGCCATTGGTATTGGTACCTTTTTGATCAGCACGCTTTATTTTACGAGGGATATATTACTCGCACGGGCATCTATAGACGGGTCGAGGGAGGCCCCGAACCTTATTTTGTTGGATGTACAGACCGAGGAACGGGAAACAGCTTCTTTGGGAATTACAGAGGAAGGTTTAGATGTCATCAACAGCATACCCATCATCACCATGCGCATTCACCAAATCAAGGATTCGACCGTTCGAGAGATCATCACCGACACCACCTCGACCCTCAATTCATGGATTTTGTACCACGAGTTTCGTGTTACCTACCGCGATTCGTTGGTTGCCTCTGAGACCACCATTGACGGTTCATGGCCCCAAACCACTTGGGAAGATGGACCGATACCCGTTTCTTTGACCGATAATGTGGCCGAAGATGCAAGGGTCAAAGTAGGGGATAAGCTGATGTTCAACATTCAAGGGGTCTTGATGGAAACGGTAGTGGCCCACATTCGTTCGGTCGATTGGCTGCGCATGCAGTTGAATTTCAATATCCTGTTCCCTTCTGGAGTGTTGGAGGAAGCCCCACAATTTCATATTCTGACGACGAAAACACCCGATGAGACCATTTCGGCATCTTTACAGCGAAAACTGGTACGACGACTGCCCACGGTATCGATCATTGATTTGCGGCAGGTGTTCACCGTCATTGAAGACATTCTCGATAAAATCGCTTGGGTCATTAACTTCATAGCCTTTTTCAGCATATTGACCGGTATCATTGTTTTGATAGGTTCGGTACGCACCAGCAAATACCAACGCATTAAAGAAAGTGTGTTGCTACGCACCCTTGGGGCAAAGAGCAAACAGATACTGCGTATCACCGCATTTGAATACCTCTATTTAGGACTTTTGGGCAGTGCAATGGGTGTTTTGTTGTCTCTTTTGGGAAGCTATCTGTTGGCCAAATTCGTTTTCGATACCGAATTCACGCCTTCATGGGAACCGATGCTCATCGTTTTGCCCGGTATTACCGTATTGGTCTTGTTGATAGGCTTGCTCAACAGCCGTTCGGTATTGCAGAGCCCACCCTTGGAAATACTGCGGAAAGAGGTGAGTTGATCATACCGTACAAACCAATGTCAGATCAAAAAGTCATCTTGGGCGCAGTCAAAAAAATAATCGATACCTTTCAACTCTGCCTGTCTGTCGACAAAGGCAGGCCCAAGGTGACTGAAATAGTTTATACAGTTTTTACTTTGCTTTCAAACTAATGGCAAACCCGCCCCCTTCTTGCAGGGTGATGGTCTGGATGTCGCCCTTTTTGATTTCAAGCTGCTCGATGACAATGGCCGTGGGGTTGTTTCGGTAATGCGAATCATCGGCATCTTTATAAATGATGGCCCCATAGGTTTTACCGTCTTCCAAGAAACTGAAATCTACGGTAATTTCACGACTGTTCTCATCGGTGATGCCCCCTACGAACCAATTGCCGGTCTCACGTTCTTCACGGGCGATGGTCACAAAGTCACCGACCTCGCCGTTCAACACTTTCGATTGCTCCCAATCGACCCCGACATCCCTGATAAATTGAAAGGCAGGCTGTCCCTCATAGTTTTCAGGTAAGTCGCAGGCCATCTGAATAGGGCCGTAGATGACCACGTACAGTGCCAATTGTTGGGCAAGTGTCGTATTGATTTGATTCTCAGGTTTTGTGGGCAATGAGATTTCAAATACCCCTGGGGTAAAGTCAATGGGCCCGGAAAGCATTCTGGTAAAGGCCACAATGGGCAAATGCTCTGGCGGATTGCCCCCATCGGTGGCCCAGGCATTGAATTCTTGCCCCCGAAGCCCTTCCCTGGCAATGGCATTGGGGTAGGTGCGCCGTAGCCCCGTTGCCTTAATGGGTTCATGGGCATTGATGGCCACTTCATATTCGGCTGCCGTTTCCAATACTTTTCGGTAATGGTTCACCATCCATTGGCCATGATGATATTCTCCTTTCGGGATGATTTTGCCCACATATCCGGTTTTTACCGAATGCATACCGTGTTTTTGCATTAATTCATAAGCGGCTTTCATTTGTTGCTCGTAGGTTCGGGGAGCTGCACTGGTCTCGTGGTGCATGATGATTTCAACACCTTTCGATTCGGCATAATCAGCAAGTTCGTCCAAATCATAATCGGCGTAGGGTGTCACAAAATCAAAGACCCCTTCACGGTCTTCAAAGCCGATCCAACGGTCCCAACCGGTGTTCCATCCCTCTACCAATACACCGCCAAAACCATTGGCCGCGGCAAAATCGATATATTTTTTGGTGTTTTCAGTTGTGGCTCCGTGCACAACACTTGTCTGCTCTTTACCCAAGGTAGCGAAGGTGTTCATGTCTTGGGTCGCTTCCATGTCCCAGGTAGAGACGCCCAGGTGCATCTCC
>JANQOD010000327.1 GCA_028289745.1 Allomuricauda sp.
AGCCTAAAAAATACCATATTTGCGAACTCCAAATTTCTCTTAGAGGGTCTAAACCACTTGCTTGAGTACAATAAACATTAGATGGTAAAAAAAACGCTACTCGCCTTATTTTGTGCGACCTCCTTTTTTGTGCACTCGCAAAATGGAACCATTTCACCCTATTCCTTTTTTGGGGTTGGCGATTTTAGGGGAAAGGGTACCGTTGAGAACCAAATGATGGGCGGCATCAGTATGTATGCAGACAGTATACACGTAAATCTGAGAAATCCGGCGGCATATTCACGGTTGCGCCTCACAACATATACGCTTGGCGTTTCACATCGAGAATTTCGCCTTAAAGATTTCACGGAAGAACAAAATACATCGGTCACCAACCTTGATTACCTTTCGGTAGGGCTTCCTGCAGGTAAAAATATGGGCATTGGTTTTGGGCTCATGCCTTTTTCTTCAGTAGGTTATCGCTTGGTTTCTGAGATCAGTAATGAAGACGAAGAGCAGGTCACAAATATTTTTGTCGGAGAGGGAGGGCTGAACCGCGCCTATTTTTCCTTAGGTTTTCAGCCGATTAAGAATCTTGGCTTGGGGGCTACGATAAACTACAATTTTGGCACGCTTGAACATCAACGTCTACAGCGGGTAGAGGGCGTACAGTTTGGCACTATTGATAATCGTACATCTAAGATCAATGGCTTTGACTTCAATTATTCGGCCATCTATACGCCCAAGATAAAAGAGAGGTACACCTTGTATTCTTCTGTGGTGGTCAATACCCAGATCAATTTGGTTTCAGAAAATTCAGAGGTCATTGGGTCTTTCTCGCAAGAAACAGGACAAGAAATAGAAGTCGTTGATGTAGACCTTGAAGCCCAGAACCTTAGCAATACAGAGCTCAAGATACCCACCACTACCACTTTGGGCCTGGGTTTTGGCGAAGAACGTAAATGGTTTATGGGTGCCGAGTACAGTTTTCAAAAGTTCAGTTCTTTCGAAAACCGTTTTTTGGGGCAAGACAACGTACAGTATCAAGATGCCAACAGCTATGCCTTCGGTGGATACTATATCCCTAATTATACGGCACTTTCAGGGTACTTTAACAGAATAACCTATCGAGCCGGACTTCGTTATGATGTCACCGGTTTGGTGGTCAACGGAAAGGAAATAAACAATTTTGGCATAACTTTTGGTTTTGGGTTACCGTTGAGCGGAACCGTTACCGATCGTTTCTCAAATCTCAATATCGGATTTGAATTGGGAAGAAGGGGTACGACCGATGCAGGGTTGATCGAAGAAAGTTATTTCAAAATAAATGTCGGTCTTTCATTGAACGCTCTTTGGTTCCAAAAAAGGAAGATAAATTGATAAAAAATTAGTACATTAACCGCTTTAAACCTAGTAAGATGAAAAGGAAATTTTACCTAACGATGATGGCCGTTGTGATGGCAATGGGCATAGGTACCGCTCAGGCACAAAACCCTGAGTGTATGACCAATCTTTCCATTTATGCCGAACATGCCAAGGTGAAGAATTATGATGCCGCTTATGAACCATGGAAAATGGTATATGAAAACTGTCCGGCAATCAACAAGGCCAATTTTTCCTATGGAGAAAAAATATTGAAGCACAAGATTGAAAACTCATCAGGAGCCGATCAAGATGGTTATATCAAAGATTTGCTTGCACTATATGACGACAGTAGAAAGTATTTTGCCACAAAATTCCCTTTTGCCGATGTAGAGATCGACAAGGCCCTTTTGATGTATGATTTCAAAATGAAATCAGATGAAGAGCTCTACAGTGTTCTTGATAAGGCCTTTAAGGAAGACAGGGCCAATTTTAAGAACCCAAAAGCTTTGTACCTGTATTTTTCAACTTTGGTCGATTTGCATGGTGCGGGCAAGAGAGATCTACAAGAAGTATTTGATGTTTATGATGATGTCACCGAGAAAATCGAGGAAGAAAATGCAAAATTGACCGATGTCATCAACAAATTGTTGCCCAAGGAAGATGATGGCAGCCTGACCTCAAAAGAGAAGAGACGGTTGAAGGCGGACAGAACGAATTCAGAATCGTACGGTAAGATAGCCGGAAGTATCGATTCTAAACTGGGTGCCTTGGCTGACTGTACCAACCTGATTCCGCTTTATGAAAAGAGTTTTGAGGCCAAAAAAGGCGATATCAACTGGGTGAAGCGTGCAGTGGGCAGGATGTTTAGCAAAGAATGTACTGATGATCCCTTGTTCAGAAAATTGTTCGAGGCCCAATTGGCTTTGGAACCATCGGCCAGTGCCTATCTGTACGGCGGTACCTTGAAGCAAAAATCAGGCGATAATAGGGGTGCCATTGCCGATTTCAATAAAGCGGTCGAGTTGGAAACCGATTCAAAAAAGAAATCAGATATCTTGTATAAGATTGCGACCACGGTTCGTAGAAGCAGCAAGTCGCAGGCCAGAAATTATGCATTGAAAGCCGTTGATGTCAACCCCTCGAACGGTAAGGCCTATTTGTTGATCGCCAATTTGTACGCGACCAGTGCAAATGCTTGTGGTAGCACACCCTTCGAAAAGCGCGCCATTTATTGGAAAGCGGCCGATATGGCAAGAAAGGCGGCAAGGGTAGACCCTTCTTTGAGCGCAAGGGCAAAACAATCTGCTGCCAGCTATAGCGCAAAGGCACCTACCAAAGAGATGATTTTCAACTCGGGCAAGGCTGGCCAGACCATCTCGTTCAATTGTTGGGTAGGAGGTAGCGTAAAAGTGCCAAACCTATAAGGTTGAAACGCCGGTTAAAATATTGTTCAATGGGTTTTGCCACGGTTGTTTCCGTGGCATTGCTTTTTATGTCGTGCAATGACAACTATCAAAGGGTAGGTGAAGAGGCATTGCCCAATCTGGTGCCACAGGGTGTCGCCAAGAACTTCACCTTGACCTATACCGAGGCGCTAAAAGAGATGGGTACCCAAGATTCGGCCGAATCAAGAGTGATAGTGGTCTTGACCAGCCCATTAAATGAAAATTACGAAAACTTAAAATTCAAGCATCAAATCTTTCCAAAGGGACTGCAGATCGATTTCTATGATGAACAGAACAGAAAGAGTGTGATCTTGGCCGATTACGCAATGGTGTACTCCGCGACAAAATTGATCGACCTACAAGGCAATGTTGTATTGGAAAGCCATGATGGCAAAAAATTGGAAACTTCCCAATTATATTGGGATCGTAGTGCCAATTGGATTTTCACAGAGCATGAATTCACCTATACGAATCCGGAAGATCAGACCGTAATGGATGGCGAGGGTATGGATTTTAACCGTGACTTTACCTTTTTCAACGCCCACAAAACCTTCGGACTGATGACCATAAACGACGAATAACATGATCAAAATATTACGCTATACCGAATACCTATACCTGGCAGTGGCCATTGTATCCATTTATAAAATAATCACGCTATGGCCGGTAAGCCCAAAAGACACCTATATTTTTATCTTTTTTGCAGTGGTGTCGATCGCCATGTTCTTGTTTCGAAGAAACTATCGAAAACGGTTTGAGAAAAGAAAACGGGAAAACCAAAAATAACGTTGGACACCTCACTTCTCATCATCATCGTTTCCCTTTTGTTTTCTGCCTTTTTTTCGGGCATGGAGATTGCCTTTGTGTCGGCAAATCGCATTCACATTGAAATTGAAAAGAAACAAGAGGGCTTTTTGGCCAAGATACTCACTTGGCTGACCGAAAAACCCTCAAAGTTTATTGCGACCATGCTGATCGGCAACAATATCGCACTGGTCGTTTATGGTTTTTATATGGGGGATAGACTGATGGATTGGTTCACGACTTTATTGCCCACTGGATTTGCTTTTCTAGATGCGCTGCTGACCGATTTCAGTCTTTTGTCACAAACGGTTATTTCAACGCTGATCATTTTGCTGACCGCTGAGTTTTTGCCCAAAGTACTGTTTCAGATTTATTCCAACACCCTACTGAAAGTGCTGGCCGTGCCCGCCTATATTTTTTACCTATTGTTTTCGGTCATCTCATGGTTTGTCATCAAGGTTTCCGATTTTGTGCTTAAGACCTTTTTCAATACCGAAGGTGATGAGGTGCAATTGGCATTCACCAAGTTAGAGCTGGGCGATTATATCACCGAACAGATGGAATCTGTTGAAGAACGCGACGAGATCGATTCAGAGATACAGATATTTCAGAATGCACTCCAATTTTCTGATGTCAAGGCCCGTGAGGTCATGGTACCCCGAACTGAAATCATGGCCGTAGAATTACATGAGACCCCGAAGAACTTGGCAAAACTCTTCATTGAAACGGGCTATTCGAAAATATTGGTCTATAAAGAGAATATTGATGAAATTATAGGCTATGTGCATTCGTTTGAACTGTTCAAAAAGCCCAAAACCGTCAAGAGCGTGCTCTTACCGGTAGAGTTTGTACCAGAGACCATGCTTATTCACGACATTCTCAATGTGTTGACCAAAAAGCGAAAGAGCATGGCGGTCGTGCTTGATGAATATGGGGGCACCTCAGGTATATTGACCATTGAAGATATCGTTGAAGAACTGTTTGGTGAGATTGAAGATGAACACGATAGCACCGACTTGCACGAAGAACGCCTCGATGAAAGCACCTATAGGTTTTCAGCAAGAATGGAGGTCGATTACGTCAATGAAAACTACCGCCTAAACCTTCCCGAAGGTGACGAATACGAAACATTGGGCGGACTCATCATGAACGAGACAGGTGAGATTCCTGAACAAGATTCTGAAATTGTGATCGAGGGGTTCCGCTTTAAGATCTTAGAGGTTTCGAATACCAAGATCGATCTGGTCATGGTGCAGGTTTTGGCTAATGGGCAATAGGTTTTTGGGTTGGCGATATTCTTTCTTTTTTGAAAAGAAAACACTATTTTCGCGCTCTTAATTTTAAGGTAAGAAAACGCAGATGGCAGTTTTAGAGAATATTAGAAAGCGTACCACCGTATTGATCCTTATCATCGGTATGGCTCTTTTTGCATTTGTTATTTCAGGGGTTTTCACGGGGAGTGATTTTTCAGGAACTAAGATGGGTTCGGCCGTCGCTGAGATAAATGGCGAAGGTATCCCAATCGATAAGTTTAGGGAAGAGGTAGAGCGCGCGTCACGTCGCTTTGGCCCAAATTTTTCATCGACCCAATTGGTGAACACCGTGTACGATCAAGAAGTTCGCAAAGAATTGTTGGGGCAACAATTTGAAGATCTGGGCATCAATATCGAGAGCGACCAAATCGTTGAGTTTGTCAGTAATTCGGGCTATGCACAAATTCCTGATTTTCAAGACGAGAACGGTGTTTTCAATCCGGAGATTTTCAAAGCCACCATTGCCGATTGGCGTACAAACGACCCATTGCGTTATGAAGCTTGGCTCGAAGACGAAAAGGCCATCATGCAATCTGCCAAAGAGCAGCTCTATTTCAATTTGATCAAAGCCGGGGTGGGCGCCACCCTCACCGAGGGCAAATTGGATTATGAAATGGCCAACGAGAAAATCGATGTCCGATATGTACGGGTGCCCTATTCTTCCATACCAGATAGTATCGTTCAGGTTTCTAAAGAAGAGATCGCGGCCTACGTGAAAGACCATGAAGATGAGTACAAGCAAGAGAAGGCACGTGACATCCGTTTTGTCTTTTTTGAGGAAAAACCCTCAACAGAAGATGAATCGGCAGTGAAAGAAGCATTGGCAGAACTATTGGGCAATACCTTTGAATATAATGAGCCTCTTGACCAGACCGATACCATACCCGGTTTTAGGGAAACCAAGGATATGGAAGTTTTTTTAGATAGAAATTCCGATCTTAAATACGACACCATTTACAAAGCCAAGAGAGATTTGCCCGCCGTGGCCGCCGATAGTATCATGGCCCTTTCAGATGGTGAAATCTACGGCCCCTATCGCGATAGCGATTATTTCAAAATATCAAAAATCACGGGTCGTAAACCTAACGGTACGGTCAAGGCCAGCCATATCTTGATTTCCTATGAAGGAGCCACCAGGGCCAATCCGAGTATAAAAAGAACAAAGGAAGAGGCTGAGGAAAGGGCAAATGAATTGTTTGAAGAGGCCAAAGAAGAAGGTGCGGTGTTCACAACGTTGGCCAGAGAGAATTCAGATGGTCCGTCAGCCCCCAGAGGTGGTGATTTGGGATATTTTCAAGAAGGTATCATGGCCGATGGGTTCAATGATTTTTGCTTTGGCAATCCTGTTGGTGAGATAGGCTTGGTCGAGACCGAGTTCGGCTACCACATCATCAAGGTCGATGACAAGCAAGACGTGGTCAGGGTGGCTACACTGGCCAGGGAAATTGCCCCTTCTGAAGAGACCATCAATACCTTGTTCACCAATGCCACCAAATTTGAAATGGCGGTAACAGAGGCTGAGCCAGAACAGTTTTCAGATATTGCCAAAGAAGACGGGGTTGTCGTCAGACCGGTCAACAAAATCAAGGAAATGGATGAAAACCTACCGGGTCTCGGATCGCAACGGTCGGTCATTCAATGGGCCTTTAATGAAGACACTAAAGTGGGCGATATAAAAAGGTTTGATATGGCCGAGGGTTATGCCGTGGTACAATTGACCAAAAGATATAAAGAAGGGGTAATGGCCGCCGAAGATGCCTCGGCTACCGCACTGCCCAAAATACGTAAAGAAAAAAAGGCAAAACAGATTATCGATGCCAATCAGGGAAAGTCGATCGAAGTGCTTGCAAAAGACAATAATGTAGCAGTATCGACCGCTTCTGCCCTGACCATGAAATCGCCGACCATACCCGGAGCAGGGCGAGAACCCTATGTAGTAGGCCGCGCATTTGCGCTTTCAGAAGGCAATACTTCTTCGTTGATAGAAGGTGAATCAGGTATTTATATGGTACAGGTCACCCAGAAAGAGGCTGCGCCCAGCATCGACAATTTTAGCACCTATGCCAATACGTTGAGAACCTCCAAAGCGAACAGGGTCAATAGTGATGCTTATAACGCCCTAAAAGAAAAGGCGGATATCGAAGATAAAAGAGCCACTTTCTATTAATGGCCCAGTACCATTTCTGAGCAGGAAAAAATTGTTTCAAAACCCTTGGATTTAAAGTATCCAGGGGTTTTTTCATTACCGGTGGCCAGAATAAAATCACCGCCCCATGCCCCTAGACTTTTGATTTCGCCCAGTTTGTAATCAGAAAACAAACGCTTTTTTACGGGAAGCATTTGCAACACCCCAGAAAGTACGGTTTCATGTTTTTTCATGAGTTGCTCAAATTCCCCCAACGAATGGGCACTGACCATTTTTTCAGTGATTTCAGTTATGGTCTTTGTAAAAGTACCTTTGTCGAAATTTTGGTCCCTGTAGGAAGCAATGGCTTCCCTACTGTCTTGTTTTTTGTTGAGATGTACAAAGAACAGGTTTGCATCAAAAGGAAACCTAAGGACTACCTTGGTGATTTTTGGAAGTATCTCCCCCAACTGGTAAAGGATCGGGGTGTTTGATTGGGCACAGGCAATATCGTAACCACTGCCCCCCAAGGTCTTCTGCAGTAACCGGTAAGGGTCTACATTTGCCCATTGGGCAATATTGTTGACCAAAGTCGAAGAAGAGCCTAGGCCCCAATCTCTGTGAAAGGAAAGCCTCGTCTCGACATCGTATCCTCCTTCCCCAAGAAAATCGGCATTTGATTTTTTTGCCTCTTGTAGAATGGATAACAGGGTATCGGCCATTTTAAGATCCGAAGCCGAAATGATCTTGAAGTTGTCAAGTTCAAAAACTGCCGTAAACCAGTTATGGTCTCGGTGGTCGAGACTCTTCCACTGAATGGTTCGATCGTCTGTTTTTTTATAGCGAAGGTGTTGCCCGAACTTCGTGGGTACGGCAAGAGCCTTGGCACCATCCAACACAGCGTATTCACCCGTCAATAGCAGTTTTCCATGGCTGTAGAACTCAGTCATGGTGCCCGTTTCTAACGTTTTCCAGCGCTTCCTTGACCGATGCATTGCTGACAATGTTGGTCTTGAAGTAATCGATGAGCTTCTCTTTTTCTTTCTCGGTGGCCCCCATTTGGTTGAGCATGTTCAATAAATGCATTTTCATATGCCCCTTTTGAATACCCGTCGTGATCAACGAACGCAAGGCCGCAAAATTTTGGGCAAGACCGGCAACGGCCACAATTTGCATGAGTTCCCTTGCTGAAGGATTTTGTAATATCTCCAAAGCCAGTTTTACCATAGGATGCAATGAGGTGAGCCCCCCGACCGTGCCCAAGGCCAAGGGCACCTCCATCCAAAACGTGAATAGTTCGTTTTCAATTTCTGCATGGGTAAGGCTTGAATAGGTGCCGTCTTTGGCAGCGTAAGCATGAACACCCGCTTCTACGGCTCGAAAATCATTGCCCGTGGCCAGCACGACGGCATCAATTCCGTTCATGATCCCTTTGTTGTGGGTCACCGCTCTATAAGGGTCGCTTTTGGCAATCTGAATGGCCTGCACCATTTTTTTGGCAAAGGTTTCAGGGGGCATGTCGTCTTCATTTAAAGCAGACAAAGGGCATGATACCTCGACCCGTACCGTACATTTGGGCACATAATTGCTCAATATTGACATGGTGATCTCGATTTCCCCGAGATCATGGGCAGCTTCTTTAAAGGTGGTGGCAAACTGTTCTAAACATGAATTGATAAAGTTGGCCCCCATGGCATCTAAAGTTTCAAAGGTACAGTGCAATTGGTAGTAACCATCAAGGGCATCGGTCTTATCACGAAGGGTTATCGATTTTACGCCGCCCCCCCTTTTTTCCATGTTTCGGGTAATGGTTTTGGCAGCTATCATTAGGGTATCTTCGATCTCTTCAAAAAAAGCAAAGAGTCTGTTCTTTTCCCCATGGTAGAAAAAATGTACCTGTCCGACTTTTTCAGTATCGATCACATTGGCCTTGAACCCGCCCCGAGACAACCAAAATTTTGCCGCTTTGCTCGCAGCGGCCACTACTGAACTCTCTTCAATGGCCATGGGTATGGCATACAATTGACCGTTTATTAGAAAATTGGGGGCAATGGCAAAGGGCAGGTAATAATTCGATAAGGTGTTCTCGATGAATTCATCATGCAATTTTTGAACCGACATATCGGTATTCCAGTATCGGGCCAGAATTTTTTTGGTCTCATCAGCATTGTCGGTATAGTGGTCGGCGAGCCATTCTATTTTTTCTTCCTTGCTAAATTTTGAGAATCCCTCGACCGGTTTTTGCATGGTGTTTTGTTAAGATTTCAAAGATAAACAATACCCTCACATATCTGGGTCGTGAAGTATGCGATGCGGTTTGGTTCTTTAGTGATGATTCTGTACCAAAAATTTAATTTTTAGGTAAATTATTAGTAAACTTGATGGTTTTAACCAAATATTTTGCATAAATGCGAAAATACTTCTTTCCGCTGGTTGTATTCTTTCTTTCATTTACAGTTTTAACGGCCCAAAAAAAGCAGATTACCTTAGAGGAGATCTGGGATGGTGCGTTTCGAACAGAACGTATGGATGTCTTGCGCTCGATGAAAGATGGCGACCATTACACGGTGTTGAATTTCAACCGGAACCCACGAAGCAGTTCACTTGACAAATATGAGTATCAAACACTTGAAAAAGTAGAGACCTTGGCCACCTCTTCGGAGGAGGTGCCTTTTTTTTCATCGTATGAATTCAGCGATGATGAATCAAAGCTGATTTTGGCCACCGATGTGGAACCGATTTTTCGACGCTCGAAACAGGGCATCTATTATGTCTATGACCTGACCACTAAAACGTTGACAAAGATTTCTGAGAACCTGATCCAAGAACCCGAACTGTCACCAGATGGTTCGAAAGTCGCCTATGCATTTGATAACGACCTCTATTTGTTCGATGTGGCAAATGGTGAAACCAAACAAATGACGACCGACGGAAAAAAGGGAAGCATTATCAACGGTATTACCGACTGGGTGTATGAAGAGGAATTTTCGTTCGTTCAGGCCTTCGAATGGAATTCAGATGGCAATAAAATAGCCTTTTTGCGGTTTGACGAGACCAATGTGCCACATTTCTCGATGGATGTTTATGGTACTGATCTGTACCCTTATCAACATGAATTCAAATACCCCAAAGCAGGAGAGGAAAATGCCATGGTTTCACTGCATATGTACGATGTGGGTTCTGGCGCAATCGCTGATATTGATTTGGGAGATGCCTACTACATTCCAAGGATCAAGTGGATGAACAACCCAAACCATCTCAGTGTACAGACCATCAACCGCCATCAGAACCATTTAAAATTGCACAAAGTCGATACTGAAGATGGGGTCACATTACTGCTTGAAGAAAAAGACAAGGCCTATGTTGATATACATGATAATTTGACCTTTTTGGCAGATGATGGTTTTATTTGGACCAGCGAACGCGATGGCTTCAACCATCTGTACTTATACGAGAGCGACGGTAAATTGAAGAACCAAATTACCCAAGGCCCTTGGGAGGTCACCGCCTACTATGGCTATGATACCAATAAAGATCGTATCTATTACCAATCGGTAGAGAATGGCTCTATCAATCGTGACGTTTATGGTATCCGCAGCTCTGGTGAAAAGAAAAAAAGACTGACCGAGCAAGAAGGCACCAATATGGCCGATTTCAGTGCAGATTATACGTACTTCATCAATACG
>JANQOD010000329.1 GCA_028289745.1 Allomuricauda sp.
TGAATGATATCTTCAAAATCTTCCGCATCGAAGAAATAGACATCATCTGTCTTGAGCATTGATTCGAATTTGTGGATGGATTTATCGGAATTTTCGTTAGAATCTAACGCCATAGATACTGGTTTGGTTCTACTATGGACTTAAAATTAGCCTTTTAAAGGTCTCATTTTTGTCCTTGATTTGGATTTCTTATCAACAATTTAGTTAACAGACTGTTTTTGGTAATCGTCTAAAATACTGATGATTTGCCGACAGCCCTTTTCAATTTCTTCCTCATTTATCGTCATTGGGGGAGAGATTCTTACCGCCCTGGACTCAAAAAGCAACCAGAAAAGTATCAATCCTTTTTTGGCGGCCGTCAAGACCAATTCATTGGCGATTTGGGCATTTTGCATGATCAGCGCGAGCATTAATCCCTTGCCCCTTATTTCTTTGATCAAAGGATGTACCAAAAGCGAACGGAACAATTTTTCTTTGTCGAGCGTTTGCGCGATTAATTCACTCTCGGTGATTTCTTTCAACGTGGCCAAACAGGCCGCAGCGATGACCGGGTTGCCGCCAAAAGTGGTGATGTGCCCCAATTTCGGATTATCTTGCAATGCGGTCATCATTTCTTTTGATGCGGTGAACGCCCCCACCGGAAGCCCCGAGGCCATGCCCTTGCCCATCACTAAAATATCAGGAGTGCAACCGAAGTGTTCAAAGGCGAACAACTTTCCGGTACGCCCAAAACCTGGTTGTATTTCATCCAATATCAACAATGCATCGACCGTATTACAGCGTTGTCGTACTTTTTTCAAATAATCGCCTTTTGGAAGAATGAACCCAGCCCCTCCTTGAATGGTCTCTAAAATGACCGCTGCGGTATTTGGGGTAATGCGGTCCAAATCTTTCTCTTCATTGAATTTGATGAACCGCACATCGGGAATCAATGGACGAAAAGCACTTTTTCGTTCCTCAAAGCCCATGACGCTCAAGCTGCCCATGGTGTTGCCATGGTAGGCATGATGGGCGGCAATGATTTCTGAACGCCCGGTGACCCTACGTGCCAATTTCAACGCTCCCTCGATGGCCTCGGTGCCCGAATTGACCAAATAGGTTGTTTGTAGGTTGTCTGGCAATAGTGAGGCCAACAGTCTGGCATAGGCCACAGCGGGCCGTTGTACATATTCGCCATAGACCATCACATGCATGTATTGTTCAGACTGCTCTTGCACTGCCTTGACCACTTTGGGGTGACAGTGCCCCAGACTGCATGCCGAGACCCCTGCAACAAAGTCTAAATGGGCGTTGCCGCGTACATCATAGATATAGCTGCCACTGGCACTTGATACTTCAAGGGCCAATGGGTGCGGGGTGGTCTGTGCCTGATATCTTAAGAAATCTTCTTTCATGGATTTGTTGCCCCTTTCAATAGCCGATGGGTCAGGGTCGATTATTTGTTTTTTCCAGTTCTGGCCGTTTCGGTTTGGTTGCCTTGGAATTTGGATTTTGAGGGTTCGTACTTGGTGGCCCTTCGGGTAAGCCACTTCTTTCCCGTTCTTCCGCATCTATGTCGATAGGGTTTTCGATACCCCGAATCTTTACCAGTTCGATGTTGTTGTCATCTTCGTCAAAAATTTCATCTTTAGAGCGTATACGTTCATCGCCCCGCCATATAAAACCTTTTAATATTCGGCTTTCTTCGGGCAGATCTTCCTCTGGAAAAATATTCCCGTCAGGATTGACAAAGAAAGTAATGTCTTCAATATCGCTGTTTTTCATATGCAGTCGAATCTTGCTGCAAATAGTTTTATTGATGCCGATCATTTCGTCATCGTCATTGTACATATAATAAATGACCTCGGTATTCTTGACCAAGTCAACGATTTTCAGTTCGTT
>JANQOD010000347.1 GCA_028289745.1 Allomuricauda sp.
AGAATATCTTCCAAAACTTCAATTGCGGCATCAGTCTTGTTTTGGTAGGCCAACAAATCGGCACGGGCATATTTTTTTAGAGCGGTCTGGGTCGAATCTTCAAGTGAATTATCAGAAATCAAAAGGCTCAATTGCATGGCGTCATTGGCGATCAATTGGGAGGTTGAGCTGCGCAACACCTTCAATTGGGTCAATGCCCAATCAAAATCGCCTTTATAAAAACTGGTCTGCGCCACCTTGAAACGGGCCTCTTGGCCCAAAACATCATTTTTGAGGCTTTTTTGCACTTGCGTGAAGTAAATGAGCGCCTCGTTGAAACGTCGGTCAAATACCAAAATGTCGCCCAAGGCCAATTTTAGGTAGGCTTCTGGAAATCTTCCCAAAGCGGTTGCTAGGCTTTTCTTTAACACGTTAATGGCCGGTTCGGGGGTCTCGCGCCTAAAGGTCAAAAAATTGGCGTAGGCAATTTGAAGCTCAATGGTCTGGTTTTGGTAACCATATTGGTCAAGAAGATCTCTATAGCGTTTGTCGATATCCCCAAAATCTTTTTTTGATGCTTTGACAAGATCAATTTTTACTAGGTTCAATTCGGCATTCAGTTTGGCAGAAGGGTCTTCAGAATTCTTGAGTACGAAGGCATAAATGTCTTCTGCCGTATCAAAATCCTCTTCTTCAAGGGCTATGTTTCCCAAATACTGGAGACGCTCGACCGAGTTTGTGCCCGAGCGTTTGTAAATGGCCCTTTCTTGGGCAAAAGCACTTTGATATTGCCGTTGTTGAATAAACAACCAACTGAGCATTTCGTTCCAGAGTATATCAGGATTCTTTTGCGCTTTGGTGAGCAATATTTTGCGCAGCTTCATATTGTTCTCGTCTTGCGCATCTTCAGAGATGAAACCGTCGATATAGCGCAGTACGTTTGAGCGTGATGATCTGCCCAACCGTATCAAATTGAGATAGGCCTCGAACATATGGTCGATTTCGCCTTTTTCACCATAGATCCGTGCCAATTGAAAATCATAGTTCAGATCGGGCTTCAAGGCCATGGCCCGTGTGTAGGCGTTGATCGCCTCATCTAAAAGGGCATATTGTTGAAAACGCGCTCCTACGCTATGGCCATAATTAGGGTTCTCGTCAATTTTATTAAGGGCCAGATCATAGTAATGGTCTGCCTTTTCATATTGGTTTTGAAGGGTATAGTTATAGCCCAGTTCTATAAAAAAAGTGGGAAAGGCATAGCTCTGCTCAATTTTTTTCAATAAGAATTCTTCTGCTTCCCCATAACGCTCCAATTGTTGGTAGCAGGCCACAAGCCCTTCGGCATAATCGGTTCTCCGTGGATTTTTCTTGACCAACTTTTCATAAAAGACCACGGCCTTCTTGTAATCTCCATCATTGAAATACTGCTTCGCCAAGAAATCTTCTTGGGCGTTGGCAGAAGTGAAAAACAATAAAAAAGAAACGAGACAGATCGATCGCATTGTTCAAAGATAATGGAGAAAAAGACGGCTTTCTGTTAAGAGCATGTTTAAAAACCTCTTTTGTCAAAAGCCAATGTCGTGCGAACCATCCTTCGACATCGCTCAAGAAAGGTGACCTTGCACCCTTCTCATCGTTCATTCCGATATACTCTTCAAGCGATACTTTGCCTATGGATTTTTAGCGCATATTCTTTTGAACATACACCGACCCACTTTCAAAAAAACGATCAATCGATAATCTCAAATCCGCAATAGGGCACCAGCACTTCGGGAATTTTGATTCCCTTGTCGGTTTGGTAGTTTTCCAGAATACCGGCTAAAAGGCGGGGCAGGGCCAAGGCACTGCCGTTCAAGGTATGGGTCAATTGGTTTTTGTTGTTTTCATCTTTGTAGCGAAGCTTAAGACGATTCGCCTGATAGCCCTCAAAGTTTGAGACCGAGCTGATTTCAAGCCATCGGTCCTGGGCCGTAGAAAAGACCTCAAAATCGTAGGTCAGGGCAGCGGTAAAGCCCAAATCACCACCACAGAGCCTTAAAATTCGATAGGGCAGTTTTAGTTCGTTTAGCAACTCCTTTACATGTTCGACCATTTCATCTAAGGCTTCGTACGATTTTTCAGGATGTTCGACGCGAACGATTTCTACCTTGTCAAATTGGTGCAATCGGTTGAGGCCCCGTACATGGGCACCATAACTGCCAGCCTCCCTTCTGAAACAGGGGGTATAGCCCGTTAGCATGATCGGAAAATCATTTTCAGCGATGATTGCGTCACGAAGCATATTGGTGATCGGCACTTCCGCTGTCGGAATCAGATAAAGATCGTCGGTTTGAACATGGTACATCTGCCCCTCTTTGTCGGGCAACTGCCCTGTGCCAAAACCAGAGGCCTCGTTCACCAATAAGGGCGGTTGTACCTCGGTATAGCCCGCGTCGGTATTCTTGTCCAAGAAATACGAAATCAGGGCGCGCTGCAATTTGGCGCCCTTGCCCTTGTAGATGGGAAAGCCCGAACCCGTTACTTTGACACCCAGCTCAAAATCGATGAGGTCATACTTTTTGGCCAGTTCCCAGTGGGGCAGTGCATCTTTTTGCAATTCGGGGATGTCACCTGCCGTAAAGACCTCTTCATTATCATCTTCTGAATTGCCTGCAGGCACTGATTTATGGGGAATGTTGGGAATTTGGTACAACAGGTTGTTCAACTCTTCTGCCGTGTCGTTTAAGTCGTCGGAAAGACTCTTTGACAGCTCTTTCAAACCTGCCGTTTTTTCTTTTAGGGCATTTGCCTCGCCCGCTTTGCCCGATTTAAAGAGCATGCCGATCTCTTTTGACAGCTTGTTCGATGCCGCCAAGGTATTGTCAAGATCGGTCTGCAGGTTACGCCTTTTCTCATCTAAATGCAGTATGCCATCGAGCATGGCCTCTGCATCAAAGTTGCGCTTGGCCAAGGCTTTGACCATATCTTTTTTGTGTTCACGTATTCGCTGTAACTGTAGCATGAAATCGGTTTTGCTGGGCAAATTTACAGCAAAGTTGATCAAAGGGAAAGAATTAATCCCATCCAGACGGCATTATCCATTCGTGGTGCGAGAAATGTTGCCAGGGCACACTGGCCAGATCTACCTCGGGATCGATGAACAATTGGTATTTTCGCTGGTTGACCTTGACCCGGTTATCGACAAAGACCGAGATATCCTCTCCTTTTTCAGCATATTCTTTTTTCAGATATTGGGCGAACTGCCAAGTAAAATCAGGGTAACAGGCTACTTTTCGCTTCTGTTTTTTGGTCAAGTGTTCGTTAAGGTCAACGATGGTCTTCTCGCCCGTTTCTTTGTTGATGACCTTTACCGTAAGAGTGCCCGAACGGCTTCTGAGCATCATGCGCCAGCTTAGTCGATGGCCTTCCTCTGTCCATAGCACATGATCTTCAAAAAAATGGTGGCGCAAAGGCAGAGCGACTTGTATGGCAAGATAAATGGAAGCAATCGTGACGATCGATCTATGTTTTTTTTGCCTTGCAGGTGCTATTGGAATCTCGATTTTCTTTTTCCGAAGGAAAATATTACGAGTGGTCCGTGGTGCAAAAAAGAATACGGTAAAGGCCAACGAGAGATAGGGAAAGATGCCGATACGGAAAACATAGCTGTTGAACAGGTGGAAGAATATCGAAAACCCGAACGCCCACTTCCGGGTCGGTTTCCAGAGCAGGGCGGGCACGACCAATAGGTCAAAAAGAATGCCGAAAACGGCCACACATTTATGCAGCCATTTTTCTTGCAACAAATCCCCGATTAAAAAATACCCTTTTTTGCCCTGCATCAAAATCTCGATAATGCTAAAATCGAGCCAATCACCATATAGTTTTGCCACAGAGGCATAGGTATAGACAATGAACAACTGCAAGATGATGAACCATCTTATATAATTGGGCATGACGTTCGTTTGTGTCGAAGGGTTCAGTTTTGCGTCGATCGAGGCATCTCGGTGAGCGGGTAGAAACGCCATGATATAGGCCAAGAGCATGAAGAGATAATAGTGGTTGTTGTACGAGGTTTTTTGCATGAGATATACCCCTGACCATAGTATCGCGAAAGCAAGGGCACTTACCCTATATCTAAGGCCTACCATCATCAAGAGGCCCAAGGTGCCCATTATGGCGAAATAGATGTACATACCATTGCCGGGCAAGGGCTGCAGCCATTCAAAACCGATAAAATTAAAGGTGAATTTGGGTGCAACAAGCGTTCTCCTGACCCATCCGGTAGCGATGGCCCCATAACATTCGGCCGCTACCAAAAAACCATAGAATATGCGAAATACGATCAGCGGGGCATTATCGATCGGTTTGAAGAGAAATTGTTTTACCACGGCCTAAGCGATTAACCTGAGAGCAACATTTTTATCTTTTTGTAGCTGTTGGCGCAATTCTTCGATCGTATTGAACTTGTGTTCGTCACGAATTCTTTCGATAACATCGACCTGCAATTTTTGCCCGTAGAGATTTTCATCGAAATCAAAGAAATGTACCTCAATGTTTTTTTGGGAGCCATCATTTTTTTCTTTTGAGACCGTGGGATTATGCCCTATGTTCATCATGCCCGAAACTTGTTTGCCCCCGATATGGCTCTTGACCGCATACGCTCCATTTTTGGGAATCAGCTTAAAGCTTTCGGCAATGACAAGATTGGCCGTGGGGAAACCCAGTTGTCGCCCCAGTTCTTTGCCTTTCTTCACCGTGCCGGTGAGCATGTAGGCATAACCGAGATAGTTGTTGGCCATGGCCACATCACCAGCTGTCAGTGCTTTTCTGATTTTTGTGGAACTGACGGAGACATCGTCGATTTCTTGTGCCGGAATTTCCTCTACCTCAAAATCCAAGGTCTCTCCAAAAGCCCTAAGATCGTTGATGTTTGCATTTCGGTTGCGGCCGAAGCGGTGATCATAGCCTATGACCACTTTCTTGGCCTTGAGCCCGTTTACAAGAATGTCCCTTACAAAATCGGTCGCCGAGAGTCGTGAAAATTGTTTGGTGAACGGGTGTACGATCAGATAATCTAACCCCATCTTTGTCAGAATTTGCGTCTTTTCCTCCAAAGTGTTCAACAGTTTGATATTGGTGTCTTTTTGCAAAACCATCCTTGGATGTGGGAAAAAAGTAAGCACCGTTGACCTCAGGCCAGATTTCTTGGCATTGTTTGTGAGGCGTTCAAGTATCTTGCGGTGGCCAATGTGCACCCCATCAAAGGTGCCTATGGTGATAATGGTCTGGTGCGATTTGTCGAAATTAGAAATACCTTGGACTGTTTCCACTGAACAATAAAGAATAAAAGGCTTATTTTTAGCGCTTGATGTTGCCCCTTTTTTGCATGAAAGCTAAGTTACATCTTGTTTTATCAATAACCATGTTTTTGGGCTGGTTTTCTCTTTCGGCCCAAGATGGCTACTGGAAATTATTGCCTTCCCAATCTGCCAAGTCTGTGGCGGAGAACAATGATGGAAAGAAAAATACTCGTTACTTTTCTTTGGATGAGGGCATGTTTACAAAAACAATCCATGCCAACACCCAAAAATCGATTGAAGTTTCCTACCCATTGGAGGATGGGAGTATGGGTCTCTTTCAATTAAGGGAAACCCCGGTGTTTCATGAAGAATTGGCTCGTAAATACCCATCCATAAAATCATACACGGGAATAAGTGCAGATGGAACGGCCAGACTGCGCCTTAGTTTTTCCCATAGGGGAGTTCAGGGCATGTGCGTTGATTTGCAGACCCGCCGTATGTCTTTTTTGCAGAAATTGAGGGGTTCAGAAAATACATATCTCGCCTATCAGCGTGATGAAGAAGCATTGCGGAATGATTCTTTTGTATGCAATACCATGCCCATGGCCC
>JANQOD010000358.1 GCA_028289745.1 Allomuricauda sp.
TTCGGTCATAGAACCCATTCTGCAAGAAAACAAAGATAGATTTGTCATTTTTCCAATACAGCACCATGATTTATGGGAATGGTATAAGAAACAAGAAGCCTGTTTCTGGACCGCTGAAGAAATAGACCTGCACCAAGATTTATCTGACTGGACCACAAAACTTACCGACGACGAGCAATATTTCATCAAGCATATTTTGGCCTTCTTTGCCGCTTCTGATGGCATCGTCAACGAGAACCTTGCAGAAAATTTTGTGAACGAGGTACAATATTCTGAGGCCAAGTTTTTCTATGGCTTTCAAATTATGATGGAGAACATCCACTCAGAAACCTATTCCCTTTTGATCGATACGTATGTAAAAGACGAAAAAGAGAAAAATATACTGTTCAAGGCCATTGAGAACTTTCCTGCCATCAAGAAAAAGGCCGATTGGGCCTTAAAATGGATAGAATCGCCCAGTTTTGCAGAACGCCTTATTGCCTTTGCGGCCGTCGAGGGCATTTTCTTCTCAGGGGCTTTCTGTTCTATCTTTTGGTTAAAGAAAAGAGGGCTGATGCCAGGGTTGACATTCTCGAACGAATTGATATCACGCGATGAGGGCATGCACTGTGACTATGCCGTTCACCTTCACAACAACCATCTGGTCAATAAGGTGCCCAAAGAACGCATTACCGGTATAATTGTCGATGCCCTGAATATAGAACGCGAGTTCATAACCGAATCGCTTCCTGTTAGCTTGATCGGCATGAATGCCAAGCTGATGACCCAATATCTAGAATTTGTGACCGATAGATTGTTGGTCGAACTGGGTTGTGAAAAAGTGTACAATTCTACCAATCCCTTTGATTTCATGGATATGATATCACTTCAGGGGAAAACCAATTTCTTTGAGAAAAGGGTCTCAGAATACCAAAAGGCTGGGGTTCTTAATAAAGAAAAAGATACCGATGCCCAAAAAATCAGTTTCGACGCCGATTTTTAGAAATACGCTTAAAAGCCCTATGCCCCGAAATGGGCTTTTGAAGATATGAACTTATATAGTCAAAGGCTTGACGTTTATGCTTGCAGTGAACCAACGTATCATTAAAACAAAAGAGTAGCATGTATGTACTAAAAAGAGACGGAAGAAAAGAGCCGGTAATGTTCGATAAAATTACGGCCAGGGTCAGAAAATTGTGTTATGGTCTTAGCGAATTGGTAGATCCCATCAAGGTGTCAATGCGGGTCATTGAGGGGCTTTATGATGGCGTGACCACTTCAGAGCTTGACAACTTGGCCGCAGAGATTGCCGCCACCATGACAACCACCCACCCCGACTACGCCAAGCTGGCCGCAAGAATCTCCGTTTCAAACCTACATAAGAATACCAAAAAATCGTTTTCAGAAACGATGAAAGACCTGTATGAATATGTGAACCCTCGTACAGGCAAAAAAGCACCGTTGCTCTCAAAACAAGTCTATAAGGTCATTTCAGACAATGCCGAAAAACTTGACTCTACCATCATCTATAATCGTGATTTTGGATATGACTATTTCGGATTCAAGACCCTTGAGCGTTCTTACCTGTTGAAATTGAACGGTAAGATTGCCGAGAGGCCCCAACACATGTTGATGAGGGTCGCGATAGGAATTCATCTTGAAGATTTGAATTCGGCCATTGAGACGTATGAACTCATGTCGAAGAAGTACTTCACCCATGCCACCCCAACGCTTTTCAATTCGGGCACCCCTAAACCACAGATGTCGTCGTGTTTTCTATTGGCGATGAAAGAAGACAGTATCGATGGCATTTATGACACCTTAAAGCAGACTGCAAAGATTTCACAGTCTGCCGGCGGCATAGGATTGTCTATACACAATGTCAGGGCAACAGGGTCATATATTGCTGGCACCAACGGAACATCAAACGGTATCGTGCCCATGTTGCGGGTATTCAACGACACCGCACGCTATGTCGATCAAGGTGGCGGTAAGCGCAAGGGCAGCTTTGCCATTTATGTAGAGCCTTGGCATGCCGATATCTTTGATTTTCTCGATTTGAAAAAGAACCATGGAAAAGAGGAAATGCGGGCCCGTGATCTTTTTTATGCCATGTGGATTCCCGATTTGTTCATGAAGCGGGTCGAGGCCGATGGCGAATGGACGCTCATGTGCCCCAACGAATGTCCGGGGCTATTCACCAACCACAGCGAAGAATTTGAAAAACTGTACACAAAATATGAGGCTGAGGGCAAGGGCAGAAAGACTATCAAGGCCCGTGAACTATGGGAAAAGATTTTAGAATCACAGATTGAGACCGGCACCCCCTATATGCTATATAAAGATGCGGCCAATAGAAAGAGCAACCAAAAGAATTTGGGCACCATTAGGTCATCTAACCTCTGTACTGAGATTTTAGAGTACACCTCTCCCGATGAGATCGCGGTCTGTAATTTGGCCTC
>JANQOD010000359.1 GCA_028289745.1 Allomuricauda sp.
AAGCATCTTGTTGTCAATACCGTTGCTATTGTTCTCAATTGCTTCTTTTGCGCAAAACAATATCACGGTCTCAGGTACGGTAACCGATAGTCAGGGGCAACCCATGCCAGGTGCCAATGTTATTCTCAAAGGGACTACTACAGGCATACAAACTGACTTTGACGGAAATTATGCACTGGCCGATGTGCCCAGTGATGGCACTTTGGTCTTTAGTTACATCGGCTTCACTTCACAAGAAGTACCCATCAATGGCCAAACGATCATTAATGTTTCGCTACAGGAAGATACCCAGGCCCTAGACGAGGTGGTCGTGGTCGGCTATGGTGAGTTAAAGGTCAAAGACCTTACTTCGTCCATTGCCACGGTCGATTCTGAGGTTTTAGATCTTGCTCCAGTGGGGCAGCCCATGCAAGCCTTGCAAGGCCGTGTCGCAGGTTTACAGATCGTGAACAATGGTGGACCTGGACAATCGCCTACGGTTCGTATTCGTGGTATCGGTTCATATGACACGAACCAAAATAACAACAATAACTCAAGTGGACCATTGTTTGTTGTGGACGGGGCTTTTTTCAATGATATTGAATTTTTGAATACCGCCGATATTGAATCCATTTCAGTATTGAAAGATGCATCAGCTGCAGCCATCTATGGGGTTCGTGCCGCTAATGGTGTTGTATTGATTGAAACCAAATCAGGCAAGTTCAACCAAAAACCAGAGATAACATACGATGGTTATACGGGCTATCAAGTGGCACAAAATGTATTGACCATGGCCAATGCCGAGCAGTTCACCACTTTAGCTCTTGAATCTGGATCAGAACCCGATGCACAGTTTATTTTAAACGCCATGCAACGCTATGGCAGAAGCCGCATAAATCCAAATATTCCAGCTGTCAACACCGATTGGTACGATGAAATCACCCGTTTGGCATTGATTCAAAATCATAGCCTGAGCATGACGGGAGGCACCGAAAGTGCCACCTATGCCATAGGGGCCAACTATTTTCAACAAGATGGTCTGCTGAAAATGAAAAATGAATATGAGCGGTTCAACCTTCGTGCTAAAATTGATTTCAAAGTAAATGATTGGCTAAAGGTGGGCGGTAATATGGTACTCAGCAACGCAACACGTTTTGATGCCGAAGATTCAGCTTGGAGAAGAGCCTATTTCGCAGTACCCATTCTTCCAGTATTCGATCCACTATTGGCAGAAAATCCAAATGTATTTCCGACACCCTATGCCAACGCACAAGATTTGGGTTACAGAGGTGGTCAAAACCCTTTCCCAATAATGGATTTCAGCGAAAATCGTGAAAAAATACGCAATGTGCTGGCCAACTTCTATGCAGAAGTTGATTTGATCCCTGAAAAATTGAAATTCAGAACGGCCTACAACCATAACTTTGAAAGTACCAATAGAAGAGAGGTGCGCCTGCCTTATTTCTTGGGTGACAACTTTCAACGTGTCGATGCCTCGTTGTTAAAAAGGGATATCACCGTTTCAAACCAAATTTGGGACAATACGTTGACCTATACCCAGACATTTGGCAAACATGATTTGACCGTGATGGGTGGTACTTCCTTTAGGGACGAGGCCTTGGATTTGCTACAAGCAAGGGGACTAAATTTCCCATTGTCAGGTCCAGAAGCCTATTTCTTAGATTTGGCCCAAACCATTGTACAAGAAGATACTTTTGATGGTGGTGCCAGAGAGTTTGGTTTCTCTTACTTCGGCAGGGTTTCCTACAACTTTGACAACCGCTATCTGTTGTACGGTACGTTTCGTGCAGATGGTACCAACAAGTACCAAGAAAAATGGGGGTACTTCCCTACCGTAGGTGCAGGTTGGGTACTTTCTGAAGAAGCGTTCTTTCCACAAAATGATGTCTTGAACTATCTCAAATTAAGAGGTAGTTGGGGTGAGTTGGGCAACGATAGAATACCATCTAGTGAAGGGTCGGTTACCTCTGAAGTGGTCACTACCGCACTGGGCGATATCTTGTTCAGTGGCCTGAGCACCAGTAATGACTTTACCGCCTTAAAGTGGGAAGTGACCGAAGAGACCAACATAGGTCTTACGGCCAGTATGTTCAACAACAACTTGTCCTTAGATGCTGATTATTTCATTAGAGATACCGAAGATGCCGTTATACCGGTCTTGAGACCCTTGATTCCGGGTTCGATCAGGCAAAACGTAGGTGAAATCAGAAACTCAGGACTTGAAGTAGTGCTCAATTGGAGCAAAAGGGTTTCTAAAGACTTTAGCTATTCAATCGGTGGTAACATCTCTACCTTGAACAATGAAGTGCTCGGTCTGGGCGATGCAGAATTTTTAGATGCCGGTACGGCTGAATTCCGCCAACGCTCCATTGTTGGCGAATCGATTTTTGCTTTCTATGGCCG
>JANQOD010000360.1 GCA_028289745.1 Allomuricauda sp.
GACTTCACAGTCTGAATAATTCTGGCTGCCACTTTGTAAGGATCTGCATTTGAGGCGGGTCTTCTGTCTTCCAACCAGCCTTTCCATCCTCTTTCAACAGTTAGAATGGGGATTCTTATAGAAGCGCCCCTGTCAGAGACACCGTAACTGAATTCGTGTATTGACTGTGTCTCGTGCAGACCGGTCAAACGTTGATCGTTGAATTCACCGTAAACGGCAATGTGCTCGTCGGTAACGGGCCTAAAAGCTTCACAAATTTTTTCATAGACCTCTTTTGAACCACAGGTCCTTAAGGTGCCGTTAGAGAAGTTGGCGTGCATACCACTACCGTTCCAATCTCCCTTAATGGGTTTTGGGTGGTATTCTATGTAATATCCATAATCTTCGGTCAATCTGTCTAAAAGATAACGGGCCACCCAAATTTGATCACCGGCGTTTTTGGCGCCTTTGGCAAAAATCTGGAATTCCCATTGGCCACAGGCCACTTCTTGGTTGATGCCCTCGAAGTTCAATCCGGCTTCTATACATAGATCGGCGTGGCGATCGACCAGTTCCCTTCCATGGGTATTTCTTCCACCTACAGAGCAGTAGTACAATCCTTGCGGGCCAGGATATCCTCCAACCGGGAAGCCCAACGGCAATTGTGTATGGGTATCCATTATGAAATATTCCTGCTCGAATCCGAACCAAAAGTCATCATTTTCATCATCGATGGTCGCACGTGAATTCGATTCGTGGGGCGTTCCATCGGCATTCAATACCTCGGCCATGACCAAATAGCCATTCTTACGGGCTGGGTCAGGGAAAATGGCGACAGGTTTCAAAAGACAGTCAGACGATCCGCCCTCTGCTTGTTGGGTAGAACTTCCATCAAAGGCCCAAAGCGGACAATCCTCCAACTTTCCGCTAAAATCGGTTTCGATCTTGGTCTTGCTTCGCATATTGGCGGTAGGCACATAACCATCAAGCCAAATGTACTCTAGTTTTGATTTGCTCATAATTCGGATATTTTCGTTCTCAAATTTTAAGTTGGACAAAAATATACTTTTCAAATAAACAAACCCCATTCTTCAGGGTTAAAAACATATTTTTTTCGATATAATTATCACACCCCCCGAAAAATTAGGGGTAAAATGAACAGAAAATAATATTTATACGTTATATTATTAATTTGTTAATGTTTAGTTTTGCCCCAAAATTGTATTGACCATGTCAAAAATCAGATTTGATGCCCTGGCAGAAAGCCATAAGAGAACCGCCATTACGATAGAGGAAAAAGGAAAGCGTTCAGAGCTTTTTGCAAAGAATGTTTTCAATGACGAAAAGATGTTACAGTTTCTTAGTGGCGAGGCATATACTAAGGTCAAGGATGCCATTTTTTCCGGTAAAAAGATCGATCGGAGAATAGCCGATCAAGTGGCTGAAGGTATGAAAGCATGGGCCCTTTCTTTGGGTGCCACCCATTACACCCATTGGTTTCAGCCCCTGACCGGGGCAACGGCCGAGAAACACGATGCTTTTTTCGATCTTTTGCCCGATGGTCGTGCCATGGAGAAGTTTGGCGGTGGCCAATTGGTGCAACAAGAGCCCGATGCCTCAAGTTTTCCGAGCGGAGGAATAAGAAATACTTTTGAGGCAAGGGGCTACACGGCGTGGGACCCGACTTCGCCCGCCTTTGTCTATAAAACCACCCTTTGCATACCCACCATTTTTGTGGCCTACACCGGTGAGGCACTTGACAACAAGGCTCCGCTCTTAAGGGCTTTGCATGCCATAGATGATGCAGCCACCGATGTGGCGCAGTTTTTTGATAAAAACGTGCGTAAGGTGCACGCTACGTTGGGATGGGAGCAAGAATACTTTCTCATCGATAAATCCTTGGCCAAATCAAGGCCCGATATTTTGATGACCGGCCGTACCTTGGTAGGCAACGCCGCTGCCAAAGACCAGCAGTTAGATGACCATTACTTTGGGGTAATTGCCAGTCGTGTGCTAAGTTTTATGAGCGATCTTGAAAAGCAGTGCACACAATTGGGCATACCTGTGAAGACCCGACATAATGAAGTGGCGCCCAACCAATTTGAACTGGCACCTGTGTTTGAAGAAGCCAATCTCTCTATTGACCATAACCTATTATTGATGGATGTCATGGAAGAGATTGCCGATAAGCATGGCTTCGTGGTGCTCTTTCATGAAAAACCCTTTGCGGGCATCAATGGCTCTGGCAAACACAATAACTGGTCATTGGCAACTGATACGGGAGTCAACTTGTTGAGCCCGGGCACCACCCCGATGAAGAACCTACAGTTTTTGACCTTTTTTGTAAATACCATCAAGGCGGTCGATACCCATGAAGAACTGTTGCGGTCTTCGATAGCTTCTGCGGGCAATGACCATCGCTTGGGGGCCAATGAGGCCCCACCGGCAATACTTTCCATTTTTGTAGGGAAACAGCTGACCGATGTTCTTGACGAATTGGAAGGTGTTTCAAAGGGAAAGCTCTCCCCTGAGGAAAAAACAGAATTGAAATTGAACGTTGTGGGCAAGATTCCTGAAATATTGCTCGACAACACGGACCGAAACCGCACCTCGCCCTTCGCCTTTACCGGAAACAAGTTTGAAATGAGGGGAGTCGGATCTCAGATGAACTGTGCCAAGCCCATGACCGTTTTGAATACCATTGTGGCAAAGCAATTGACCGAGTTTAAAAAAGAGGTCGATACGTTGATCGACAAAAAAAACCTGAAAAAAGATGAAGCTGTTTTCAACGTACTTCGTGAATATATCAAGACCTCGAAACGTATCCGTTTTGACGGGGATGGTTATAGTGAAGATTGGCAAGTAGAGGCAAAAAAAAGAAGGCTGAGCAATAACAAGAACACCCCAGAGGCCCTTAAGATTTTAACCTCCAAAGAAGTGATTGGGCTTTTTGGAGACATGGGGGTCATGAGTGCCGTAGAGCTGAATGCCCATCGCGAAGTTGAATTGGGCGCCTATGTCTTTCATATTCAGATTGAAGGTAGGATTTTGGGTGAAATGGTCAACAATTATGTATTGCCCACAGTGGTGAAATACCAAAATGTACTGTTGCAGAATGTTCGGGGGTTCAAAGAAATCTATGGTGCTTCGCACAAAAAGTTTACAAAACACCAATTGAATATTTTAGAAAAAATGGCAAAGCATTTGGCCGAGGTCAAAGAACAGACCGATGAAATGATCGAAGCCAGAAAACGAGCGAATGGCATGACCGATATCACAAAAAAAGCCGAGGCCTATTGCAATGAGGTCAAACCTTTCTTTGAATCAATTCGCTATCACGTAGACAGACTTGAACGTTTGGTGGCAGATGAATATTGGCCTTTTACCAAATACCGGGAACTACTTTTTGTGAAATAACAACGTTCTTTTATTTTCATGAAGGTGCTTGATAGGGGCCGATCAAAAGCTGGAATCCATATTTTTGATGTATGGAGTTGACACTATCTGACATTGAAGATGCCAAGAGGCGTATAGACCCTTACATCCATCATACCCCGATTCTTTCTTCCTCATCGCTGAACAGGTGGTTGGGGCATGACATTTTTTTCAAGTGTGAGAATTTTCAAAAAGTAGGGGCTTTTAAAGCAAGGGGCGGGGTCAATACTGTTTCTTGGTTATTGGAAAACGGCGAACGCCCAAAACGATTGGTGGCGAACAGTTCGGGCAACCATGCCCAAGCGGTGGCCTATGCCGCAAAACGGTTTGACATTTCTGCGACCATTTATATGCCTGAATATTCGTCAAAAGTAAAGATTCAAGCTACGAAAGGCTATGGGGCTGAGGTTGTTTTAAGTAAAACACGCGATATTACCGATGAACTGGTTCGCGAAGCGGCTATTGAAGAAGGGGTGTTTTGGATTCCTCCCTTCAATCATGAACAGGTGATTTGCGGTCAGGGCACGGCCGCTTACGAAGCCCTGTCTGAATTGAGAAATGTCGACGGCGTTTTTGCTCCCTGTGGTGGTGGTGGACTGCTTTCTGGAACCTGTATTGCCACCAAGGGCCTATCTCCTAAAACCATGGTTTTTGGTGTTGAGCCCCTGAATGCCAATGATGCGGCCGAATCGCTCAGAAAAGGCGGTATTCAACGCTTGCCCGGTGTGCCCAATACCTTGGCAGATGGGGCCATGACCATGGCCGTGGGCGACATTACCTTTGAATATTTAAAGCAATTGGACGATTTCTACGAAATCGAAGAAGAATATCTCGTATACTGGACACAATGGCTCACCCATCTGTTAAAATGTCGAATTGAGCCTACCAGCGCCATGACGATGGAGGCCGTTCGCCGTTGGCTACAGACCCAAAAAACGAAACAGCGGGTATTGGTCATACTTTCAGGTGGAAACATGGACCAGGTGACTACCTCAAGAATTTGGGAAAGGGATTGTTTGCAAATACGGCCAAAAATCTAGTTTCTAGAGTTCCCTGATTTTCATATTTCTGAACCAAACGTCAAAATACCAGTTTTGTAATGCTAGCCGTCCATGTGTGGCCTTTCCGAAATCAAGATTATCGGCAAAACTGCTTTTCGCAATTTTTTGCGTCCATTCAGAAGTTTTCAAATCTTCTTGCGCCGTCAATTTTCCATTAAGGTAGAATTCAATTTTTCCATCTTTCTGAATGATTTTAGAGGAATTCCATTGTCGATTGGGCTTGGCCTCCACTTTGTTTTTCTGAGCGGACACTCCCCATAGGCAACCGGGTCTTTTTTTTGGGGTATTCGTGTCCATATGGGCAGGTTCCAATAATTGATATTCAAGTCCGGTCAAATAGGTCGCTGAAAATTCCGGGGCTTCTTGTACATTGATAAAGACGCCCCCATTGCCCCTTAGGGCCATTTGCCACTCAAAAACGAGTTCGTAGTTTTCGAAAGCCTTGTCGGTAACCAAGTCACCAAACACCTTGCTTTCATCAGTGGCATTGCAGTAAAGCATTCCGTCTTTTACCTCCCAGGCTGAAAAAGCGGTAGAATCGGGTTTGTTGTAGAGGTGCCAGCCATCCAATGACCTACCATTGAACAATAAGGCCCAGCCCTGTTCTTTTTCCACATCCAATAATCGATTGTGAACCTTATTTTCAATAGCCATTTTTTTGGTGTGCCAAGTAGGGGTCTCCTTTTCGGTTTTTCCTTTACAGGCTATGATCAAAAGGACAAAAAAATACAAAGTGGTCAATTTATGTTTCATCGTTATTTTGAGTGAGAATTCAAAGTAATCATTTTTTCGTTGCAAATAAGCACCGGCCAAGAAGCATTAGCGATCAACCATTTCATTATTTTTGCGCAAACCGTTCCAAATGTCCTCAGATACCAGTAAACGATATGCCCAGCGTGGAGTCTCTGCCTCAAAGGAAGATGTGCACAACGCGATCAAAGACATTGATAAAGGGCTGTTTCCCAAAGCTTTTTGCAAGATTGTGCCCGATTATCTGACGGGCAGCCCGGCACATTGTTTGGTGATGCACGCTGATGGGGCGGGCACCAAGTCGTCTTTGGCCTATATGTACTGGAAAGAGACCGGTGATTTGGGTGTATGGAAAGGTATTGCCCAAGATGCACTGATCATGAACATCGATGATCTGATTTGCGTAGGTGCCACCGATGACATCATGTTGTCTTCAACTATTGGGCGCAACAAAAATTTGATTCCAGGAGAGGTTATCTCGGCTATTATCAACGGTACCGAAGAGCTGATCACAGATTTAAGAAAACACGGTATCACGATACACTCAACAGGGGGTGAAACGGCCGATGTCGGCGACCTGGTGCGTACCATTATCGTTGATTCTACAGTAACGGCACGCATGAAGCGCAACAATGTTATCGACAATGCGAACATTCAAGCGGGCGATGTGATCGTGGGCCTGGCTTCGTTCGGAAAAGCTGCCTACGAATCGGAATACAATGGGGGTATGGGCAGCAACGGACTTACCTCGGCCCGGCACGATGTGTTCTCAAAATATCTGGCAGAAAAATATCCTGAAAGTTTTGACCCTTCCGTTCCCGATGAATTGGTGTATTCTGGAAAAATGAAGCTTAATGATACTGTACAGGGTTCCCCGTTGGATGCCGGTAAACTTGTGCTCTCGCCCACTCGAACCTATGCACCGGTGGTGAAGAAAGTTCTGAAAAAATATTCCTCAAATGAAATACACGGTATGGTACATTGCAGTGGTGGGGCACAGACCAAGATTTTGCATTTTATCGATAATTTGCATGTAATCAAGGATAATCTTTTTCCGATCCCCCCATTGTTTAAATTGATTCAAGAGCAATCAGGTACTGATTGGAAAGAGATGTACCAGGTCTTCAATTGTGGCCACCGATTGGAACTGTATGTCGATGGGACCATTGCCGAAGATTTGATCAAGATCTCAAAAAGTTTTGATATCGACGCCCGTATCGTAGGTAGGGTAGAAGAGTCGAACACCAAAAGGTTGACCATTCGAAGTGAATACGGTACTTTTATGTATTGACCATACGATTGCCCCAAATCGTACGTTCTAGATAATAAACCCCGAATGCTATGGAACGGAAACAATTTTTGCGCAGTATAGGTGCCGGTGCGGCTTTTGCCCTTACTTTTCCTTGTTTGAACGGTTGTTCATCAGACGGTGAAGACCTTGAAACCTTCCCGGAACCTACAGGTGTCGATTTTACCATTGACCTTAGCTCACCAGAGGCTGCACCCTTGGCAACCAATGGCGGGTACATTGCGGTCAAATCAGATCCCCAATTGACCTATCTCGACATCGTGGTGGCCAGAAATCTTGAGGGTGAACTAGTCGCGGCCAGTAAGATTTGTAGCCACCAGCAAACCGAAGAGGTACGTTTTATCATCGAAGATGGCGGAATATTCAACTGTACCACCCATGGATCACGTTTTGCCCAAGATGGCACACCTTTGAACAGTATCACCAATAACCCTTTGAAGGTTTTCAATACCCAGCGCAACGGTGATATCTTACGGATTTTTGAATAAATTGAACAGCGCCCTTAGGCTATGAGAAAAAAGTTGCCCTTACTGTTCCTTATAGCTTCATTTTCGCTTTTTGCACAAGATTGGAGCCTAACTTTTTCTGATGCCGTAATGAAGGCAAAAGAAAAAGACAAGCCCATTATCTTAGTGTTTTCGGGTTCTGATTGGTGTGGTCCATGTATTAGATTGGATAAAAATATTTGGAGCTCACAAGAATTCAAAGACTATGCCGCTGCACACTATGTATTGTACAGAGCTGATTTTCCAAGAAAAAAAAGAAACCGATTGAATGAAGTACAAACTGCCCAAAACCGACAGCTGGCAGAGAAGTACAATCCGAACGGATTCTTTCCTTTGGTAGTCGTGCTCAATAAAAACGAAAAGGTACTGGGCGTAACGGCATATGAAAAGGTAACACCTACAGAATATGTGGCCCACTTAAACAGCTTTTTGAAATGAGAAAGGCCTTGATACTGTTTTTAAGCTTTGGCGTCATCATCATGGCCTTTGGCCAAGAGAAGAGGTTGGTAAGCGTCAAAAAGGCCATGAAATTGATGGGCACGGCCTTTGAGATAACGGTTGTGGCCCCATCTGAGGAAATAGGGTACATCAATATCGATGAAGCGGTTTCTGAAATAACCCGTATTGAAGAAATGATCTCTTCTTGGAACATCGATTCAGAAACTTCCCAAATCAATAAGAATGCAGGTGTCAATCCGGTAAAAGTAAGCCGAGAACTTTTTTCATTGATCGAACGTGCCAAAAAGATTTCTGAAATTACCGAGGGGGCCTTTGATATTACTTATGCCTCAATGGACAAGCTGTGGAGGTTTGATGGTAGTATGCAAAGACCACCCACCGAACAGCAGGTTCAAAAATCGATCGGCAAGGTCGGCTATGAAAAAATCATAATGGATGTAGAAGCCCAAACGGTCTTCTTGCCCGAAGCGGGCATGAAAATAGGTTTTGGAGCAATCGGCAAAGGCTATGCCGCCGATAGGGCCAAAGAGTTTCTAATGTCGAAAGGGGTAAAGGGGGGGCTTATCAATGCCTCAGGTGACCTTACGACCTGGGGTACCAAGGCCACAGGTGAAAAATGGATGATCGGTATTGCCAACCCACTGAGCAAAGACAAGGTTTTCAGTTGGCTTCCCGTCATTGAATCTTCAGTGGCCACTTCGGGCAACTATGAGAAGTATGTGGTCTTCAGAGGCCAAAAATACTCACATATCATTGATCCTAGAACAGGGTATCCGACCAAGGGGATCAGTAGTGTCACCGTCTTTGCGAAATACGCAGAACTTTGTGATGCATTGGCCACCGCTGTGTTTGTAATGGGTAAGGATAGTGGTATTCATATGGTCAACCAAATCGATGGGGTTGAGGTAGTGGTCATCGATTCAGCAAACAAGATCCATAAAAGCTCTGGAATTTTGTTCAACAATAATCAGTAACTTTAAGCATGCGCGGATTCGTTTTGATAATGATCGTTGTACTTTTTTTAAGCTCTTGCGTGGCGGTCAAAGAATATGACAAGGCATATCTCAACGATATTGAAATGCAGTTGGGCGCCAAATTTTCTGAACGTTTCGAAACCAACTTCCAGGTATATCGTGAAGCTGCTGCCGGTGCGAACGGCGGCAAGACAGGCGGGGGATGCGGATGTAACTGAATGAATGCCATTTTTGACCATTGAGAACAATAACGGCTATACTTGTTTTTTTTGTGTTCCTTACAGGAAACGCCCAACAAACCGATTCCTCCTACAAAAAAAGGGCACTTGAAACCAGTGAAATCGATTTGCTTTTCAGTTATTATGACCAAGATGGCCAAAATGCAGCGGTCACCGGTGGTGAGGGCACCGAAGAATTGACCGATGCCACGTCTGCAATTGTGCTGCGGTTACCCATGAATGAAGATGATATATTGACGGTCGATGTCGGGCTGTCTGCTTACACTTCGGCCTCATCGAGCAATGTGAATCCGTTAGATGGCAATAGCTTGAACGTAAGCCCATTTGATGCCTCATCGGGCGAGTCGAGAAAAGATCAATTGGTACATATCAACCCCAGTTACCGCCACAGCGCTGACGATCGAAACGCTATCTGGAGTGCGAATGCCTATTTTTCAAATGAATATGACTATAATTCTGTGGGGTTCGGAGGGAGTTATACCCGGCTTTTCAACGAAAAGAATACCGAGCTCTCAATTGCCGCACAGGTATATTTAGATAATTGGAACCCCCAATATCCCATAGAGCTTCGTGAAGGTTTTTTTGATGACCGCATCACAGGCAACGGGGTGTATAGCCCAAATTTTCAAGAGTTTGACAATACCAATAGAAACTCTTATGCACTTTCACTTTCATTTTCGCAGATTTTGGGCAAACGGTGGCAAGGGTCTTTATTTGTTGATTTTGTGAGCCAAAACGGACTTTTGAGTACCCCGTTTCAACGGGTCTATTTTTCAAATACCGAAGACTTTTTTATCGATGACTTTCAGTTGGCCGATGATGTCGAGCGATTGCCAGATAGTCGGTTCAAGATTCCTTTGGGGGGGCGTTTGAACGTGTTTATAAGCGATGCCCTGGTTTTGAGAACCTATTACCGCTTTTATTGGGATGATTGGGGCATTGTTTCGCATACCGCCAATTTAGAAGTACCGGTAAAACTGAATGACAAGTTTACGCTCTATCCGCTATATCGCTATTATACACAAACAGCTGCAGATTACTTCTATCAAAAAGAGGCCGCACTTTCGACTTTTGAGTTTTATACTTCCGATCATGACCTTTCAGCCTACGATGCACATCAATATGGACTTGGGTTTCGGTACACCGATATTTTCACAAAGGCAGCTATTTTGAGTTTTGGTTTGAAGACGATCGATGTGCGTTTTAACCAATATGATCGCAGCGATGGCCTGAATGCTTTCATTATCTCATTGGGTACGACTTTTATCGGTAACTGAGCTTTTGGTCATTCAATAAGCAAAGTCAATCCGATCAAAAAATCGTAACTTCGCATGCTTAAGAAAAAGCATGATGCTTGATAAACTGAACATCATAAAACAACGTTTCGATGAGGTTTCCGACCTGATCATTCAGCCTGATATCATTGCCGACCAAAAGCGCTACATCAAGCTCAACAAAGAGTATAAAGACCTGAAAATTTTGGTCGATAAGCGCGAAAAGTATATCGAGTTGACCAATAATATTTCAGAAGCTGAAGAAATCATGGCAGATGGTAGTGATGCCGAAATGGTCGAAATGGCCAAACTGCAGCTAGAAGAGGCCAAAGAAGCCTTGCCAAATCTTGAAGAAGAGATCAAGTTTCTTTTGATACCGAAAGACCCAGAAGATGAAAAAGATGTAGTGGTAGAGATCCGCGCCGGAACCGGTGGCGATGAGGCGAGCATTTTTGCGGGCGACCTATACCGAATGTATGCCAAGTACTGTGAGTGAAAAGGTTGGAAAACCAATATCATCGATTTGAGCGAGGGTACCAGCGGAGGGTATAAAGAGATACAGTTCGAGGTCGCGGGTGAAGATGTATATGGTACCTTGAAGTTTGAAGCAGGCGTGCACCGTGTGCAACGCGTACCACAGACCGAGACCCAAGGTAGGGTCCATACCAGTGCTGCCACCGTAATGGTGCTGCCTGAGGCCGAAGATTTTGACGTGCAGATCGACCCTAAAGATGTACGTATCGATTATTTCTGTTCTTCAGGTCCCGGAGGGCAATCGGTGAACACCACCTATTCTGCGGTAAGGTTGACCCATATCCCTACCGGATTGGTGGCACAGTGCCAAGACGAAAAATCACAACATAAGAACAAAGACAAGGCTTTTAGGGTATTGCGGTCTCGCTTGTATGACCTCGAGTTGGCCAAAAGACAAGAAGAAGATGCCGCCAAACGAAATTCTCAAGTAAGCAGCGGTGACCGGTCGGCCAAGATACGTACATACAATTATCCCCAAGGGCGGGTCACTGACCACCGAATTGGGCTTACACTCTACGACCTGCAGAATATCATAAACGGTGATCTGCAGAAGATTATCGATGAGTTGATGCTGGTCGAGAATACTGAAAAATTGAAAGAGGCTTCAGAAATATTGTAATTCATTTGTCAGTTCAAGGTCGATCAAGAACCGTATTTCACTATGAAAATTGAACAGTTAGTTGCCCAAATCAAAAAAAAACAATCCTTTTTATGCGTTGGATTGGATACAGATTTGGAGAAGATTCCACCCTATTTGCTGAAGGAAGAAGATTCCATTTTTTCGTTCAATAAGGAAATAATCGATGCTACCAATGAATTTTGTGTCGCCTACAAACCCAATACCGCATTTTATGAGGCCTACGGACTTTCAGGATGGAGGTCACTATCAAAGACCATTACCTATATCAATGAAAATTATCCTGAAATTTTTACGATAGCCGATGCCAAAAGAGGCGACATAGGCAATACCGCTACACGCTATGCCAAAGCTTTTTTTGATGAAATGGATTTTGATGCCGTTACGGTGGCTCCATATATGGGCAAAGATTCCATCGAACCTTTTCTGGCCTTTGAGAACAAACACACCATTCTTTTGACCCTTACCTCAAATGAAGGGGCGTTTGACTTTCAGACCAAAAAAAATGATGGCAAAGAACTGTATAAAGAGGTTTTGGAAATGTCGAAAACCTATACCAACTCTCAAAATCTAATGTATGTAGTAGGCGCCACAAAAGCTGAATATTTGAAGGCTATAAGACAATTGGTGCCCGACAGTTTTTTGTTGGTACCGGGAGTGGGTGCACAAGGAGGAAGTTTGACCGATGTCTGCCGTTATGGGCTGAATAAAGATGTCGGATTACTGATCAATTCTTCAAGAGGAATCATCTATGCTTCACAAAACGATGATTTCGCCCAAAGGGCAGCAGAAAAAGCTGAAGCGTTACAAAAGCAAATGGAGAAAGTACTCAGCAGCTTGTTTGCTTAAACCAAGCTTTCCAATACCTTTTTCAGGTCTTTTGCCTTTCTTTCAAAAAATTCAGCTAATCTTGAATCCATGGCAACTGCCGCCTTTTCAAGAAAATTTTGATACCTGTATTCGAGAATGGCCACAGCATGGGCACCACTTGTAATGGGCGTAACCGAACCGACCTTGCAATATTGACTGTTCATAATCATAAGATTTGTTCTAACAAAGATACGTAGAAAACACCCCTTTGGATTTTGCCATCAGCGGTATACGCCTAAAAATCAGGTAATTTGTCCAATTTTAACGTAAAATTGATAGATTGCCCAACAAATGAGACCATTATCACCTGACTTTTAACTTACATTTAGCGGTATGACAATTTGGTCTGAAGTAAACCAAACATTCAAAACAATGGGGAGAACGATATTTTTTATAATGTTTATGACAGTCGTCAATACATTTTCTCAAACGACTGACTGCAATTGTTGCTCAGAAGCGCAGCTGGCATTTGATTTTTGGGTTGGGGAGTGGAATGTTACCAATGCAGATGGCACCCCTGCAGGAAAAAATAGTATTGTCAAAGAAGAAAATGGTTGTGTGCTTCGAGAAAACTGGACAAGTGCAAAAAGCGGGTTTACCGGCACAAGCCTTAACTTTTACAATGCCCTTGAAAAGCAGTGGGAACAATTATGGGTCGATAATACGGGCAACTATTTGAAACTTGCTGGCAACCGTGTTGACAACCGAATGGTAATGACTTCAGTTGAATTGACGAGGTCCGATGGACAAAAATATCGAAACCGGATTACTTGGACCTTGAACAAAAATGAATCTGTAAGTCAATTATGGGAAGTTTTAGAAGGTGACCAGGTGACAAGTGTGGTCTTTGAAGGCCTGTACAAAAAAATATTGAAGTAAAAAACGACCTTGAGCTTGGTGTTAATTGGTCACTATCAAATAATGAGACGATAAGAAAGTGATTTTAAAACTGCAAGGTCGTTTTTGCATATCGGTTCTTTACGTTTATGAATTACCGGCTTTTGTTTATCATTTGGGTAAAAACCTGTAAACCTTTACCTTTTTTGATAATGCTACAGGTTTGTAACATTTCTTTGATATTCAGTGGGAGTCAGATGTGTATTTTTCTTAAAGGCCTTGTTAAAAGTGACCTTGTTATTATAGCCGACTTCGTATGCAATGTCAATGATATTGAGTTTTTGGCCGTTTTCTTCTTTAAGTATCTTTTTGGCCTCGTCTATCCTATAGGTATTGACCAATTCGTGAAAGCTGACCTTAAAATGCTCATTGATGACTTGCGATGCATTGTGCCTTGTGGTATTCAACTTTTTAGCAACCATTTCCAGGCTGATATCATTTTCCCTATATATCTTATCGTTTTCAAAAAGTCTTAAAAGATGTTCTTTCAGCTCGAGTGAAAGGCTGGGGGTCAATCCAGATTTTTCATACTTTGGAAACATGCGGTTCATATAGGTATAGCTGCCACTAAAGACTTGGGGTTGAATGTTGGCCGAATATCCTATATAGAGTACCATCATGGCCATGGCGGCAACCGATAAGTTGTAAAAAACTCCCGAGTTGTAACCATTGATGATAAAGATGCCATAGGTTGTATAGGTTATGATGTAGAGAATGTGTATGTGATAGATATTCTTTTGCCATGTTTGTGCGGTATGGTCCAATAACCTTTCCAACTTTCCTTTCTGATAGACTTGTTTGATAAAATAACCATAAACGACCAAAGAGATAATTTTCAAAATGACCACCGACATCAACAGATTGGAATCTTTTGCGCTAAGACCACTCTTGAAGCGATTCAGCAAGAGTGAAATCTTCTCATCTGCCGTCATTGAATATACATGGGCCACTAAAAAGATCAATAAGGCCAAAGTGGGTATAAGATGTAAGAAATCGAGCGGTTTGAAAGTGTATTTGAACGATATTCTTTTGAAATAAAAGTATAATAATGGCCCATATAAAAATGATGCCCAAGAAGACATTAGATACGTGTGTGGAAATTTAAAGAGATAGTGTGCCACGTTCACAGAGATGTTCAATATGAACAAAGAATGTATGAAAACAAAGCAAGCAATCAATATACCTGCGATACGGTTGACCTTCTTGTTCAACAAAATAATCACTGTCACATAGAAGCCGATCATGGCCACTATGAAATACGATATTGCCCAAATGTTGATATCGGGTACGATGGCTTCAGACATGTCCTTGAATCTATCTGAATTCCTTATGGGATCAAACCCTTCATGCGATAGAAAATATGGATCATATTCCAATAACAGATAGTCATTCAAATGAGATGCCGATTCTTCAGGATGTTCGAGAGCGGCCTCGCTCAAGGCCAGTTTTTTGAGAATATGGGCTTTTTCCGCTTTTGGATCCGATAAGTTCTTTTCGTAGAGCGGAATGGCCTTGTCAAACCGATGTATGTTATAATAATAATCTGCCCAATCCAGTGAATCTTGCATTGATTTTGAGACAATCTCTATATTATAAGAAGGTGCCTCACCGCGGATTGACGAATAACTCGATTTGAACAATAGGCAAAACAGGATAATAAAAAATATCCTTTGTCTCATGATTTGATTGATGAATTAACACTTCTCAAATTAACAAATTGTTATGAGTTAAATGTTAAGAAAAACCCAATAAGGTAAATACCGATAAGAATTTACCTTAAAAGGGAGGCGTTCAATGGCCTGAAAAGAAGGGTTTGACCGCTTTTAGGTGAATCTGATTAAAGGGCACAAAAAAACCGGCGTGATGACGCCGGTTCTAAAACTAACTAACTCAAAAAAATGCTAACTCAGATAACTTGGTACAAAATTCAGTTTAAATGAGAATGACAAGGTTAAACTAACTTTAGGTATTTGTTATGTTTGTACCTGTACATTAGGAGAACGAGGTTTAAATTCTATTATTGTCTCGTTTTCAAAAAATTAGGATTTCTTTTGGGAATCTTATTCTTTTCTTAAGAAAGTAAATGGGACTATGAAAAAATGACCGTTTTATTGTTATAGACCATTGTCTTTCTATGCACATGAAGTAGTACGGCACGTGATAAAACGATTTTTTCTAGGTCTCGCCCCTTTGCCACTAGGTCATCTATGCTGTGAGAATGGGTGACCGTCGCCACATCTTGTGCAATAATGGGGCCTGCGTCAAGTTCTTCGGTCACATAATGACTGGTTGCACCAATAATCTTAACACCCCGTTTAAAAGCGGCATGGTAGGGTTTGGCTCCTGCAAAGGCCGGCAAAAAAGAATGGTGAATGTTAATGATTCTATTGTGCAGCGCAGTGATGACTTTGGGCGAGATGATCTGCATATAGCGGGCCAATACCACAAAGTCCACATCATGTTGTTGAAGTAACCTGAGTTGCTCATTGTCTGCTTTTTCACGGGCCTCTTTGTTGACGGGAACATGATAAAAAGGGATATTGAATTGTTCGGCAATAAACCTTAAATCTTCATGGTTGCTCAAGATGAAAGGTATTTCAACCAACAATTCGCCCGACTGGTAACGGCTCAATATATCATAGAGGCAATGCTTGTATTTCGACACAAAAACAGCCATTTTTGGCTTGATATGCTCTTGGTGAATGTGCCATTTCATTTGGTATTTATCGGCCAAAAGATCTTTGAAAGACGATTTCAGGGCAAGTTCATCGATAGTTTTCTCAAATTCACATTCTAAACGCATGAAGAACACTTTTGCCTCTTTATCAACGTGCTGATCAAGGTAGATGATATTGCCCCCCTGTCGGTGCAAAAAATTGGTCACTGCACTGATGATTCCCACTTGGTCGGGGCAATGTATGAGAAAAGTAAGCTTCAACGTTGTGGTTTGAGCCTTCAAAATTAGCGTATTCTGAATCAAGGCCTATATTCCGGATTAATTTTTATAAAATTACGACTACAATCCATTTTTCATTGCATTTTCCGTAAATTGCAGGGGTCGAATTCGCATTTTTTTGAAGATGGAGCAAACCGAGCCCTACCAACCCCAAAACAAAATCAGAGTGGTGACGGCCGCCTCACTTTTTGACGGCCATGACGCAGCTATCAATATCATGAGGCGCATCATTCAATCAGCTGGGGCCGAAGTCATACATCTTGGGCATGACCGCAGTGTCTCAGAAGTTGTGGAGTGTGCCGTTCAAGAAGATGCCAATGCCATAGCCATGACCTCATACCAAGGGGGGCATAACGAGTATTTCAAGTATATGTTCGACCTATTGCAAGAAAGAGGCGCCGGGCATATCAAAATCTTTGGCGGCGGCGGCGGTGTAATCTTACCCGAAGAGATCAAACAATTGATGGATTATGGCATCACCCGAATCTACTCTCCTGATGATGGTCGGGAAATGGGCTTACAGGGCATGATCAATGATTTGGTCGAAAAGTCAGATTTTGAAGTTCCTGAGTTGCTTGTTTCCAAAGAAAAAAATCTAAAGGAACTGTTGGCCGAAAGAGATGTCAAGACCATTGCCCGATTGATTTCCTTGGCTGAAAATAGGCGCGATGAATTTGAAAGGCACTTTTCATCGTTTGAAAAAGCCAATATGAACGTACCGGTCTTGGGTATCACTGGTACCGGTGGAGCAGGCAAGTCAAGTTTGGTAGATGAACTGGTGCGGCGCTTTCTAATGGATTTCCCCGATAAGCACCTGGGCATTATTTCGGTCGATCCCTCAAAGCGAAAAACGGGTGGGGCACTTCTTGGAGACCGTATACGAATGAACTCGATCAACAACCCTAGGGTGTATATGCGTTCATTGGCCACCCGTCAATCGAACCTCGCGCTCTCAAAACATGTTGGTGAGGCAATACAGGTATTGAAGGCTGCGGCCTTTGATTTGGTCATTCTCGAAACTTCGGGCATCGGTCAATCCGATACCGAGATTTTAGAGCATAGTGATATGTCATTATATGTGATGACACCCGAGTTTGGGGCAGCTACCCAGCTCGAAAAAATCGACATGCTCGATTTTGCAGATTTGGTGGCTATCAACAAATTTGACAAAAGAGGTGCGCAAGATGCCCTGCGTGATGTAAAAAAACAATACCAACGCAACAACGGTTTGTGGGACGCTGATTTAAATGACCTCCCCATTTTCGGTACCATAGCTTCACAGTTCAACGATCCGGGCATGAACCGTTTGTACGCAAACGTAATGGAAACCTTGAACAAAAAGACAGCTGCTGTTTTTGACTCTGATTTTAAAATAGATAACGAACCAGAGAAAATATTTGTCATACCTCCTTCAAGAGTGCGATATCTGTCTGAAATATCAGAAAACAATAAGAGTTATGATGAAAAAGCAACCCGACAATCAGAGCTGGCCCAAAGCCTTTTCGGTATTTTCAAGACCATCATCTCGATTTTGGGCATGGATGTTTCCCAAGAAAAACAATTTTTGGATAAATCTGGGTTGAATGAAACGAGAATCCTTTCGAAAGGAAAAACGGATGAAGATAAGGCTTTGTTGGTAATGTTGGTCAAGGAATTCGATAGGGTAAAAATGGATTTTGATTCCCGAAATTGGGAAATGCTGCTGAATTGGGACGAAAAGGTCGATGCGTATAAAAATGCAGTTTATTCTTTTAAGGTTCGCGGTAAAGAAATCAACATTGATACCCATACCGAATCATTGTCGCACCTTCAGATACCAAAAGTGGCCTTGCCAAAATATGGGGCCTGGGGCGATTTGTTACTTTGGATGCTACAAGAAAACGTACCGGGAGCTTTTCCTTATACCTCAGGCATCTATCCGTTTAAGAGAACAAATGAAGACCCAACCCGAATGTTCGCCGGTGAGGGCGGGCCAGAACGTACCAATAGAAGGTTTCACTATGTGAGTCTCGATATGCCCGCAAAACGCCTATCGACTGCGTTCGACTCTGTAACGTTGTATGGCCA
>JANQOD010000042.1 GCA_028289745.1 Allomuricauda sp.
TCCAAAAAATCTTGGAGAAATATCTTGAGTTTCCTGGCGAGATGGCCATGCACCATGGTAGTATCAACAAAGAGACCCGCCTGTGGGTAGAGCAGGCCATTCGCAATGAAAGTTTGAAGGCGGTCGTGTGCACTTCCAGTCTGGATCTGGGGGTTGATTTCGCTCCTGTCGAAACCGTTATACAGATCGGCGGACCCAAAGGAGTGGCCCGTTTTCTGCAACGGGCAGGGCGTAGCGGACATAGACCCGGTAAAGAGAGTGTCATCTATTTTTTGCCGACCCACGCCATTGAATTGATCGAGGCATCGGCCCTACAGATGGCCGTAAAGCAAAATGCGGTCGAAGATCGATTGCCCTTTTTGAACAGTTTTGATGTGCTCATCCAGTACTTGACCACCTTGGCGGTTTCCGAAGGGTTTTATCCTGAGGAAATCTACCCTGAAATCAAACAAACGTTCTGCTATCAGGGCATTACCGAAGACCAATGGCAGTGGCTGCTCAACTTTTTGGTCATGGGCAGCCAAAGCTTGAAAAGCTATGATGAATACAAAAAGGTAGAGGTAGGGGCCGACGGCCTGTTCAAGGTCAACGACCGTGGGGTGGCCATGCGCCATCGATTTCAAATCGGCACCATCGTGGGCGATGCCAGTCTATCGGTAGTGTATCAAAAAGGAGGCTATATCGGTTCTATCGAAGAGTCTTTTGTGTCTAAACTGAATGCAGGTGATGTCTTTGTCTTTGCAGGTCGTAATCTTGAGTTCATTCGAATTCGTGGAATGAAGGTACAGGTACGCAATTCGAACAAGCGCACCAACAAAGTGCCCGCATGGGCAGGCGGCCGCCTTAGTTTTTCTTCACAGATGTCCGCCTTGTTGCGAGAAGACCTGTACAAGGCCTCAAAAGCGGAGAACCTCAGTAAAGAACTGAAATCCCTAAAACATATTTTTGACAAACAACGAGAGGAAAGCATCGTTCCGAATCCGTCTGAATTTCTTATCGAAACCTTTAAGTCGCGAGATGGCCACCATCATATTTTTTATCCGTTCGAGGGGCGGGCCGTACATGAAGCGATGAGCAGTCTGCTATCATACCGAATCGGTTTACTGTCGCCGATCACCTGTTCGCTGGCCTTTAATGACTATGGTTTTGAAATGCTGTCAGACAAGCCGATCGACATACAGGCCGTATTGGACAATGAGCTGTTCACCATCGATTATATACTATCGGATCTGCAAAAAAGTTTGAACTCGAACGAAATGGCCAGACGTAAATTTCGCGACATTGCCGTTATCAGCGGTATGGTGTTTACGGGCTATCCTGAAAAAGGGGTTAAAATGAGGCACCTACAAAGCAGTTCACAATTGCTGTTCGATGTCTTTCGCGACTATGAGCCCGACAACCTGCTCTTTCAACAGGCCTTTACCGAAACCTTTGAGCACCAATTGGAAGAAGGCCGCCTTCGAATCGCCTTAGAACGCATCAACCAACAAAACATCATATGGAAACAGTGTGAAAGGCCCACCCCTTTCTCTTTTCCCTTGATTACCGACAGATTGCGCGAGAAACTATCCAACGAAAAATTGGCCGACCGCATCAAGCGAATGACCAAGATCTTGATGAAATGACCCAAGCAATCAAAATACAGGACCAAGAATTTACCCTCCACCCGCTAGGTGGTGTTTTTTGGACCGAAAAATCGTTGTTGCTGATCAGTGACGTGCACTTGGGCAAAGTGGGGCATTTTCGAAAATTTGGGGCGGCCGTGCCCAGAAAGGCCGTACACCAGAACTTTTTGCTATTGGATAAGCTTGTATCGGCATTTCAGCCCTTTCAGGTATGTTTTCTCGGCGATTTGTTTCATTCTTCCTTGAACAAAGAATGGCAGCTTTTTGAAAATTGGGTGGCCAAAACCCCTTCAAAAATTGTCTTGGTAGCGGGCAATCACGATATTATCGCCCCAGAGAAATTTGAAGCATTGGGGATTGAAATCTTTGAAGAATTGATCGTGGAAAACTTTCTTTTGACCCATCACCCCATCGAGCGCGATACCCTTT
>JANQOD010000408.1 GCA_028289745.1 Allomuricauda sp.
TACCTTGAAGATTATAGAGTTCTTCTAAATTGTTGTGAAAGACCTGCTTGTCGAACTCAGTGATTTTTTCCTCTTCCAGCAATTTTTTGAGCTGCAGCCCCTGGTTTTTCACTAGATGGGTAGCGACGTTTTTTCGGTTGTCAAGGTCATCGACCTCTGCTGCATCGAGCAATAATTCCATACCACTGCATGCCGGATTGCGTTGACCGTGTTTGTCAAAAAGGCGCTCGACCGCTTTGTTTTCTTTGATGGAAAATGAGGTAGGTTGCCGAAGTTGAATACGCAGGGCATTGATCCAAGCAATATGCCGGTGTATCAATTGTATCTGGGCATTTCGGTCATTTTGCACAAAACAGAGTACGTTGTTGGCCCAAGTTCTCGAATAGTTCACGATGCCTCCCCAAATCTTTCGGGCCTCCCAAAATCGGTCATAGCTCTGGCTGTTCTTGAAACCTATATAAAAGGCCACCGCGATGCCGATGACCGATAACGGCTGAAAGGGAATGTCGATATGTTTCCAATTCAAATAATGGTAAAGCCCAAAGACTAGGCAGGCATATACGGTGAAAAACAATAAATTTTTCCATGCAAAGCGCAAAATGATGCCCCAGCTGATGTTTCTTTTTATGTACATGATCGATCAGGTAAAATCTAAAAATACTCAAATCTCCAAGATTTCGCTTTATCTTAAAATTGGAAAATGAACTTTATCGTAATTTTATGGATATGGGGTTGAGAGCAAAAAAATGTGACCATCTAGAGACTGTCAAAGAAATAAAAAAAGCCAAAGCTTACGAATGTGAGGCATGTGTCGAGATCGGCGGTTCTTGGGTGCACCTGAGAACATGCCAGAAATGTGGGGTCACCATGTGTTGTGACAGCTCGCCCAACAAACATGCCAGCGAACATGCCAGATTGCACCAACACCCCGTCATTAGTTCTGCCGAGCCCAATGAAAGATGGCTCTGGTGTTACGAACACAAGACCATAAAGAAATATACATGATATGAAAGACCCAAGATTTCCTGAGTTGACCGCACGTCAGATCAACACCCTAAAGAATTATGGTGAAATTGAAAGTTATGCTGAACCGACCAGAATATTTAGTTTGGGTGATTTGCAGTACGATTTTTTTGTGGTGATGGCAGGCGAGGTATCCATCGAAGACCCCTACAATAATGGCAATGTAATCGTAGTGCACAAAAAAAACGAGTTTACCGGTGACAGTGGCATGCTCTCAAACCGTGGGGCGCAATTTCATGCCATGACAAGACCCAACACCTGTGTGTTGCGAATCAAGCCAAGGCGATTGAAAGAGGCCATTGCGAAGTACAGCGATATCAGCGATGTACTGCTCAATGCCTTTTTGCAACGTCAAGAAACGGTGCTATCAGAGTTTGTCGGGGGCATAAGACTTGTCGGCTCGGGCACTTCGAAAGAGACCTACGCCATTCGTGATTTTATGGAGAAAAACCATATTTGGTACAATTTTTTGGATGTTGACTCTTCAACAGAGGCCAGGGAATTATTGAACAACTTCGGGCTTTCAGAAAATGATTTGCCCATATTGATCAATAGCGATGCCAAGGTTTGTCAGAACCCATCTCTTGATGAATTGGCGCGCTATGCAGGGGTGTTGATGGATTTTGAGGATGAGGTCTTTGACCTATTGGTCATCGGCGCGGGCCCGGCAGGTTTGGCAGCAAGTGTGTATGCCGCATCTGAGGGCCTTAGTGTGGTCACTATCGACAGCAAGGCACCCGGAGGTCAAGCGGGCAAGAGTTCCAAAATTGAAAATTACCTCGGCTTCCCTACGGGAATTTCGGGAAACGACCTTGCCAATAGGGCCTATGTTCAGGCACAAAAATTCGGTTGCAATATTTCCATACCTCATAAGGCTGAGAATATCGAGTACACGGGCAATCATTTTATTGTAACGGCCACCAATGACAAGACCATAAAAACAAAGTCGGTAATGGCCGCCACAGGGGCCAACTATCGACAATTGCCCATTGAAAACATCGAGAAATATGAAGGCAGCGGGGTGTATTACTCGGCTACGGGCATGAATGCTTCGGCTTGCAAAGACGAATTGGTCGGTGTGGTCGGCGGCGGCAATTCGGCGGGTCAGGCCGCCCTATTTTTGGCAGACCATGCCAAAGAAGTACATGTGGTTTTACGCGGAGGTAACCTAGGGGCCAAAATGAGCGATTATCTTGTACAACGCATCGAGGCGGCCGAAAACATTTATGTGCACCTTTTCACCGAGGTAAAAGAACTGCACGGCCAATATCATCTAGAGTCCGTGGTCTTAGCGAACGGTAAGGGCGAGAGAACCAAAAAAAACATTACCAACCTTTTCACGTTTATTGGAGCCAAGCCTTGTACAGACTGGCTTAAGGGGCTGGTGGCCACCGATGAACGCGGATTCATCTGTACAGGACCTGGAATAAAACAGGAAGACTTGCACCAATGTTCCATTTTTAGAAAGCGCAAACCCCAAGCACTTGAGACCAGTATGCCCGGCTTCTTTGCCGTGGGCGATGTGAGAAAAGGTTCTGTGAAACGTGTGGCCTCTGCCGTTGGTGAAGGCTCGATGGCGGTCAGTCAGGTGCATCAATTTTTGGCTGACTTGAAAAACACAGAGACTGTCGAGGCTTGATTATATTATTTTGGGAACCGGGCAAGAAGCGCTGCTTGTTCTTCGACCGCACTTTTGAACTCTTCTTTCAATTGGGCCACCAATGCTGCAACGGGCAGCGTGTTCTCAATTGTTGCCACACCTTGCCCCGCTGACCAAATGGTCTTCCAAGCCTTGGCCTCGGTATCGAGTTCTTTGCCGAAATCGATTTTTTGGTCTTTTTTGAGGTCTTCTTCGGTAATGCCCGCCGCCTTAAGGCTGGCCGCTAAAAAATTGGCATGTACCCCAGATATGGCCGCGGTATAGGTCACATCACTGGCACCTGCCTCGATGATCATCTGCTTGTAATCGTCAGGGGCCCTGCTTTCTTCGGCGTTGATGAAACGGGTGCCCATATAGGCCAGGTCAGCTCCCATCTGCATGGCCGAGGCAATGTCACGACCGGTACTGATGCAACCTGACAGAATGATGGTTTTGGTAAAAAACTGCTTCACCTCGGCAACGAGGGTCATCGGGTTGATGGTGCCTGCATGGCCCCCGGCCCCAGCCGAAACCAGTATCAATCCGTCCACACCCGCTTCAGCCGCTTTTTGGGCGTGACGCTTTTTGATGATGTCATGAAAAATGAGTCCGCCGTAACTATGAACGGCATCGACAACCTGTCGAACAGCTCCCAAAGAAGTGATGATAAGGGGCACTTGGTGCTTGACACAGAGCTTGAGATCGGCTTCTAACCTCGGATTGGTCGGATGCACAATTAGGTTCACCCCGAACGGCGCCGGTTTTTTGCCCGTTTGCTCTTCAAACCTTTTCAACTCTGCTTTGATTTCAACAAGCCATTCTTCAAAACCCTCACTGGTACGTTGGTTCAACGCAGGAAAAGTGCCCACAATACCGTTCTTGCAACATTCAATGACCAATTTGGGGCCAGAGATCAGAAACATGGGGGCCGCAATGGCAGGCAAAACGAGGTCGTTGATAAAAGGTGCGCTATGGCTCATCGAAGAATGCTTTGAGAATTGTTGTCAGTTTTTGTTCGGGCGTACCCCAAAACTATGTTATTTTTACAAATTATTATGCATGCATAACAAAATATCCTATTCATGTTTCTAAAAGAATTTGAAATTCGTTGGAGCGATCTTGACGCAAATCGCCATCTGGCCAATTCGGCCTATATCAATTTCATGAGCCATACCCGAATGGCATACCTTGGCCAATTGGGGTTCAACCAAAAGACTATGGCACAGCATAACATCGGCCCTGTGGTCTTTTATGAACATGTATATTACTTCAAGGAAGTGTTTCCAGGGAAGCCCGTACGTGTTTCTTTAGGGTTTAAGGGAATGAGCAAAGAGGGCATGTTCTTTGAGTTTCAACACGATTTTTATGATTCGGAAGGCACAAACTTTGCCCGCTGTGAGATGATGGGCGCTTGGATCGACCTAAAGGAGCGAAGACTTACGGCCCTGCCCCAAGTTTTTTTGGATGCTTTCGATAGGATGGACAAGACCGAAGATTTCAGGATCTTGACCAAAGCAGATACCCGTAGGTTTGCAAAAACACCTAAGCACCTGGTCTAGCCCTTTTACTCGCCAAATAGACACCCAACAATACCAATACGCCTGCCAAAATCTTGACCAAGGTAAGTTGGTCTTTGCCCATCGCCATGGCAAAGAGAATTCCGAAAACGGGTTGTATATAGATAAAGGCCCCAATGGTACTGGCCTTGAGTTCGGTCATCGCAAATATGTTGAACAGATAGGTCAAAAAAGTGGTGCCGATCACCACAAAGGCAATGACCCCATAGACCCACAACGGCATGGTGGTCCATTCGATTTCAAGAAACTCTGAAAAGGTTATGGGAAAGTTGATGACCAAGGCAATCGAGAACAGCCACTTCATCAAGGTAAAAGGATGGTATTTTTCAACCAGCTTTTTCGCGATGATAAGATAGGCACCATAGGCTGCAGAATTGATCACGAACAAGGTATTGCCCAAGGGAATGTTAGGGGCGTCTTGCCGTATTTCGGCTCCGAACAAGATCAATACCAGGGCACCGACAAAGCCCAGAAAGATTCCGAACCCTTTGTTAAAAGTGATTCTTTCCTTTAAAAGAAAATAAGAAAGCAAGACCACAATGATGGGGCTAATGGTGATGAGCACTGAACTGTTGATGGGTGTAGAAAGCTGCAATCCCTTAAAAAAGGAAAGCATATTGATCGACATGCCAAGCAAGGCACAGACCAACAGTCTGAACCAATCTTTTTTTTCAACTCTTTCTTTGGGCCCGAAGAAAGAGATGCCCCAAAAAAGGAGGGTGGCCCCCACAACACGCAAAAAGATGAATCCGAAGGGTTTGACATAGGTCGGCATGATCCCTTTGGCGATAGTGTGGTTCAATGCATAAATCAGGGTAGCCCCGATGGCGGCCATGAAGGCCAGCGTTCGTTTGCTCATCAATGTAGGGCTGCTTTGGCCCCCTCTACGGCCTTTTTGGCATTGCCGATAAAGATTTGATCATCGACCACCACCACAGGTCTTTTTAAAAAGGTATAGTGCTCTAATATCAAGTCGCGGTAATCATTCTCTGAAAGCTGTTTATCGTTCAGGCCACGTTGTCTGAACAGCATGGCCCTTCTACTGAACAGCGATTCGTAACTGTCGGTTCGGGCCCGCATTTCTTCAAGCTCTTCAGGGGTTATGCCCTTTGATTTGATTTCGCGGAGTTCCACACCATCTAAGGGCTCTAATTGCTTTAAGATTTTTTGGCAGGTCTTGCAGGTTTCAAGATGATAGATTTTTTTCATGGTCTGTAGTTTAAAATGGTTTTGCAAAGAAACTCATTTCCTTTGTAAAAACGTTTTATGATCGATTATGCCAATGCGAGGTCAACGCTTTTTTGCGAGTGGATTTTCGTGGTATCAAAAGTGGGCAGATCGACTTCGTTGCCGGGAATCAACAAAGGAAGCTCCGTACAGCCCAAAACAATGCCTTCTGCCCCCGATTGTTTGAGTTTTTTGATGATGCCAAGGCATTTGTCTTTTGAGGCCTCGGCAAAAATACCCTTTACCAACTCGTTGTAGATGATATCTTGTAGCAATTGCCTTTCTTCTTCTGATGGGACAACGATTTCCAAACCAAAATCGATCTCAAGAATTTTGGTATAAAAATCTTTCTCCATTGTGAATTTGGTTCCTAGAAGCCCCACCCTCTTCAGCCCCTTTTTTTGTATGGCCTCGCCTGTGGTCGTCGCGATATGCACAAAGGGCAAGTCTATCGCTTGGGTAATAAAATCGCTTACCAAGTGTATGGTATTGGTGCCCAACATGACCATCTCTGCCCCCGCCGTTTCGAGTTTTTTGGCATGTTCGGCCATAATTGCCCCGATGGCATCCCAATCGCCTGCGAAAGATAGTTTTTCGATCTCTGCAAAGTCGACAGAGCTCATCAAGATTTTTGCAGAGTGCGAGCCGCCCAGCCGTTCATTGACCATACGGTTGAGATATTCGTAATACACTTTGGACGATTCCCAGCTCATACCCCCGATCAACCCGATAGTTTTCATAGTGGCCTATTTGGTTTTTGATAGTTCTTCAGCTCCTTCGATGGCCATTCGTGAAAGAAATTTTGCCATCGTTATTTCAAATGATCGTATTCGACCGCTATTGCGGTCATGCTTTTCTGAACAGCTTAAGGTAGTCTCCATAATATTTATATTTCGCTATTTATCGATTTGATCTGCAAAAATTTTTACAGTTCTTTTTTTAAGGCCTCAACATAAGCCCGTAATACTTTTTCATTTCGCTTGTAATACGTCCATTTGCCGTGCCGGGTAGGGATGACCAGATCGGCATTCTGCATTGAATTCAAATAGGTCGAAATGGTCGATTGCGATAGGCCCGTCTTGTCTTGAATATAGCCCACACAAACCCCATCGTCAAAATGGTCTATATCTTTATGGGGAGGGAAATTTGCCTCGGGATCTTTTAACCATTTCAGAATATCGACCCTTGTTTTGTTCGAAAGCACCTTACTGATTTCAATGATGTTCATGTTACAAAGGTACAAAATATATTTAAATATCTAGAAAAATAGATATGTTTTTGGGTAAAATTCTGAAATACTCAGTGTTAGTGTACCTTTTTCTTAGACAAAGATCAAGACTTTACTTTGTGCTTTAAATAGGGAGCGGCCTCTTTAAAGGGAATGGTCAGGGTAACAGGGCCATCGGCATAAGAAGCGATTTCATATTGGTTATAGATCATTTGCAGTCCCTGTTGGGTATAGGCTATATTCTCGGCCAGATGAAAGCGGTTTCTTTCAAACATAAAGCCCGTTTGGTTGATATCGCCCTCTTTGGGGATCGACTCTTGCTCCCTGAACCGGGCCTCGGCCAGTTTTTCAAACCCTTCCAAATCACTGAAAAGCTCATGGTTTTCCAATTCTTGGTTGCTGTTCTTGTCGAAGTTCAGAAGGGTGGTCGAACCATTTCCATGGGCCCCACCGGTAAACGTATATGAATTCAACCTGATCGTCAGTAGATGGGCATCCTCAAAAACAATTTCTGCATTGATTTCAGCTTCCCATGGCAATGTTTCATCGGCAAACGTTTGTTGTACTTCTTGAAACCCCTTTATAAAAGAATCCATGGCCCCTTCAATGGTAGCTACATCACTGCTTTCATCAAACTTTAGGTGATAGATGATTTCTTCCCTAAGGGCTGTATTGATGGTCGTGGCCAATTTGTCTTCGTTCAATGCATGGGGTATTTGAATCTTGATTTTTGGGCATTGCGAACAATCGGCCCCAGAAAATTCAAGAGGCTCAAAAGTAAGTTTATGCGATTCTTGGCAACTGATGAACGCAATGAGTGCTGATAAGACGAAAACGGCTTTTTTCATAAAGGGCGTTTGGGGCTTCAAATTTAGCATTTGATTGAATACTCAAAAACTTAACGATACATTTGTGGGATAAATTTTATTCTGTAGAACAAATAAAAACAGAATCATGAATTTGGAAAAGAACAAAGAAAATGCCATCGCCTTTTACAAAACGGCTTATGAGGGAAATCCGAAAAAAGCAGTGCAACTATATGTGGGTGACGTCTATGTGCAGCATAACCCCGATGTGGCGGACGGTACCGAGGGATTCATCGATTATTTTGAAAGGATGCAAAAAGAATATCCCGAAAAATCAATTGAATTTGTCAGGTGTATTGCCGAAGGCGATTTGGTCGCGCTGCACACACATCAAACTTGGCCGGGCAATGAAGAATATGTAACCATGGATTTTCTCAGATTTGATGAACGCGGAAAAATAATCGAACATTGGGATTCCATTCAAAAAATTCCAGAAGCTGCGGCCCATAACAACACAATGTACTGAAGCAAGCATAAAAAGCACTTAATGACAATGGCAAAAAAAGAATTGAAATTCAACAGCAAGACAATACACGGCGGTCAACGACCTGACAAGGCCTATGGGGCCGTCATGCCGCCCATTTACCAAACTTCTACCTATGCACAGAGCACGCCCGGTGGGCACCAGGGGTTTGAATACTCGCGTAGTGGCAACCCCACAAGAACGGCCTTGGAAAATTCTTTGGCAAGCATAGAAAATGGCCGATACGGTCTAGCATTTGCCAGTGGGCTTTCGGCCATGGACGCGGTGATAAAATTATTGAATCCCGGTGATGAGGTAATCTCTACCAACGATCTGTATGGAGGCAGTTACAGACTGTTCCGTCAGGTTTTTGAAAAATACGGGATTGTTTTTCATTTCATTGGTATGCAAGATATGGTCGCCATCAATGAAAAAATCAATGAAAACACCAAATTGGTTTGGGTCGAGACCCCAACCAACCCTATGATGAACGTCGTAGACATCAAGGCTGTTTCGGCTTTGGCCAAAAAGCATGATCTTTTGTTTGCTGTCGATAATACGTTTGCCACGCCCTATCTGCAGCAACCTTTGAACTTAGGGGCGGATATCGTTATGCACTCAGCGACAAAATACTTGGGGGGCCATAGTGATGTGGTGGTCGGGGCCTTGATCGTCAACGATAAAGAACTGGCCGACAAGTTATATTTCATTCAAAATGCCAGTGGGGCCGTCTGTGGACCTATGGATGGTTTTTTGACCCTTCGTGGCATCAAGACCCTTCATGTTCGTATGCAAAGGCACTGTGAGAATGGAGAAACAATTGCAAAGTACCTCAAGGGCCATCCGAACATAGAAAAGGTATATTGGCCCGGTTTTGAAGACCATCCCAATCATGATATTGCCAAAAGTCAAATGAACGGTTTTGGGGGCATGATTTCCTTCATTCCGAAAGGCGGCACCTTTGAAGACGCGGTCAAGATCGTAGAAAAACTTGAGGTATTCACGCTTGCTGAATCATTGGGGGGTGTCGAAAGTTTAGCTGGCCACCCCGCGAGTATGACGCATGCCAGTATCCCAAAAGAAGAACGTGAAAACAGCGGTGTTGTCGATGCCCTGATACGTTTGAGCGTTGGCATCGAAGATGTCGATGACCTTATTGCAGATTTGGAGCAGGCCATTGGATAAGCATCTTCATTTTTCGAGAGGCCGAGAAAGGCAATTTTTGAAATATTTTTAAAAAAACCCCCTTCAAATTATGTAAATAGCATATTTTTGACGCCATATTTTTAATTCAATAATTTAAACAACTGCTATATTCCCATATGGAAGCTAAAATCAAAGCATTTATGGAGGAGGTCAAGGCCAGAAATGGTCATGAACCTGAATTCATTCAAGCGGTGCAAGAAGTAGCCGAAACGGTAATCCCGTATATCGCAAAACATGAGATCTACAACGGAAAAAATATCTTGTTGCGCATGGTCGAACCAGAACGATTGATTTCTTTTCGGGTGGCCTGGGTCGATGATGATGGCGAGATTCATGTTAACAGGGGATACCGAATTCAAATGAACTCGGCCATCGGTCCGTATAAGGGAGGGCTGCGTTTTCACCCTACGGTAAACGCGAGTGTTCTTAAATTCTTGGCATTTGAACAAGTATTCAAGAACAGTCTGACCACATTGCCCATGGGCGGTGGTAAGGGGGGTTCTGATTTTAACCCCAAAGGCAAGTCTGATGATGAGGTGATGCGGTTTTGCCATGCTTTTATGACCGAACTGTCTCGACATATTGGCCCGAATACCGATGTACCCGCTGGAGATATCGGTGTGGGCGCCCGCGAAATTGGTTTCCTGTTCGGTAAATACAAAAAGATAAAGAATGAATTCACCGGGGTGTTGACCGGTAAGGGACGCTCATGGGGAGGGTCGTTGATTCGACCCGAGGCGACAGGCTATGGCACTGTTTATTTTGCCGATAGCATGATGAAGACACGTGGCGATTCTTTCAAAGGAAAAAACGTGGTGGTCTCTGGTTCTGGTAACGTGGCCCAATATGCTGCCGAAAAAGTGCTGCAATTGGGCGGTAAAGTTTTGACCATGTCAGATTCAGGGGGTCATATATATGATAAAGATGGGATCGATGCCGAAAAATTGGCATGGATAATGGATTTGAAGAACAACAGGCGGGGAAGAATCTCAGAATACGCCAAAGAATATCCAAATGCTGTATATCATAAAGGTGTGGCTCCCTGGGTAGTGCCCTGTGATATTGCCCTACCTTGTGCCACTCAAAACGAATTGAACGGTGAGCACGCCGAAACACTCTTGAAAAATGGCTGTATCTGCGTGGCCGAGGGGGCAAACATGCCCTCTACGCCCGAGGCAATACACGCTTTTCACGATGCCAAAATATTGTTTGCCCCCGGCAAGGCCTCCAATGCGGGCGGGGTGGCCACTTCAGGACTTGAAATGTCTCAGAACTCACTTCGTATCAGTTGGACCCGCGAAGAGGTCGATGATCGTTTGAAGGCCATCATGAATGATATTCACGATTCGTGCATCGAATTCGGTAAAGAAGATGACGGGTATTGCAATTATGTAAAAGGAGCCAATATAGCAGGCTTTGTGAAAGTGGCCGATGCCATGCTCGCGCAAGGTGTTATATAGCTAATTCAAATAATTACCATGCCCGCTGCATTTCCATGTAGCGGGCTTTTTCTTTTTTATCTTTATGGCATCGTTTGATTTTTCATGCAGGTAACCACCAAAGCCATTGTTTTTTCATCACTGAAGTATGGAGATACAAGTTTGATCGTAAAGGCATTTACCCAGTCTGACGGTCTTAAATCGTATCTGTTGAAAGGTGTGCTTTCTTCAAAAAGGGGCAAATTGAAAGCGGCCTATTTTCAGCCCTTGACCCAATTAGAACTAATAGCCACCCATAAAAACAAGGGCACGCTCGAGACCATTCGGGAGGCCAAGGTCATCAACCCATACAAAACATTGCATACCCATGTGGTAAAGAACGGCATGGTGCTTTTTTTGGCAGAGATGTTGGGGTCTAGCATTCAAGAAGAAGAAAAAGATGAGAGTCTGTACAATTATTTGGAATACAGTTTAGATTGGATGGATGACCATGGGGACATCGCCAATTTTCATATTCTTTTTTTACTGAACCTGACCAAATATTTGGGGTTCTACCCAGATACTTCCTACCAAAAAGAAGCCTATTTTGATTTGCTCGAGGGAAGCTTTTCAGCAAGGCCTTCGCTCAACCCCATTATTCAGGGATCGGCCCTCGATTATTTCAGACAATTTTTAGGCATAAATTTTGATGCACTATTGACGATAAAAATAAACAAGACCAACCGACAAGAACTGTTGCAAGCAGTGATTCTTTATTTCGGGCTACATTTGCACGGATTCAGGAAACCTAGGTCGTTGGCTGTTTTAAATGCGGTGTTTGATTAAGTATGTGCAAAACGAGCGTCCTACTTTTTTTTCTACTTTTTTCTTGGTTCGTTTCCTCACAGCAGGTTAGGGTGATGGATGTCGATACCGGCAACCCAATTAGCAATGTGGCGGTCTTCAATAAAGACAAATCAAAAAGTGTGATCACCGATTTCGATGGCCGTTGCGACCTTTCCGTTTTCAGCCGTAATGAGCGGGTCGAATTTCGGCATATCAGCTATCAACCCTTAAAAGTTGGCAAGACCCTGATTTTGAGAAGAGGCAACATCGTTTTTTTACAGGTCAAACCCGAACAGCTTGATGAGGTGGTGATGTCTGTATCAAAATGGGAACAGCAACGAAAAGACATACCTCAAAAAGTCGAATCGATCAATGCACAGAGCATTGCCTTGGCCAATCCGCAGACCTCAGCCGACCTTTTACAGCAAAGCGGCAAGGTATTTGTACAAAAAAGCCAGTTGGGGGGCGGTAGCCCCATGATTCGTGGTTTTGCGACCAATCGGGTATTGTTGTCGGTCGATGGCGTTCGTATGAACAATGCCATTTTCAGGGGCGGTAATGTACAGAATGTCATTTCGATTGACCCCTTTACGGTACAGAACACCGAAGTGATTTTTGGCCCTGGCTCGGTTATTTACGGGAGTGATGCCATTGGTGGGGTGATGAATTTTTTTACAAAGAATCCACGGTTTTCGTTTACTGACAGCCTTGCGGTCTCGGGTAGTGCCCTGTACCGTTTTTCAACGGCCAATTCTGAGAATACCGCCCATGTTGATGTCAACTTGGGCAAGAAAAAATGGGCATCTTACACCAGTGTTTCCTATAATGATTTTGGCAATTTGACCATGGGCCGGCATGGCCCTGATTCTTACTTGAGAAATAATTTTGTGGTAAGTCGTGATGGGCAGGATGTGCTGGTGCCTAACAATGACCCAAGAGAACAGGTGCCCTCTGGCTATGACCAGATCAACTTTTTACAGAAGTTCAAATTTCGTCCGAACAACAACTATACCTATGATCTAGGGCTGTATTATTCTGAGACATCAGACTACTCTCGGTACGATCGTTTGATCAGGCCCGATAACACGGGTGATGGGCTGCGCTCGGCA